>CAZXYB010000001.1:0-3689 GCA_964644855.1 uncultured Atribacterota bacterium
CCGTTTTCATCCAAGATGTAAATATGCTAAACCAATTTGCAGCCAGGAAGAACCTAAATTAATCGATATAAGTGGTGGACATTATGTAGCCTGTCATTTACGGAACTAAGATATATTTGATTTATAATTTAATTGTATAGGAATTTCCTTTTCCTGTAAATCCCTGATTCGTATCTCGTTAGCTGGTTACTTGGTTATCTGGTTAGCTAGTTGAGGAATTAATACTAAACTAATTAACCAACAAACCAGTTAACTATCTAACTAAATACTAACGACTAATTAAAAAAGGGTTTTATTTTTGATTATATTAAAATTTTGCCGGGATGGCGGAATAGGTAGACGCGCCAGCTTGAGGGGCTGGTGAGCTTATTGCTTGTGGGGGTTCAAATCCCCCTCCCGGCACCAATAAATATTTCAACAAAAAGAGGAAGAGATGACTTCTTCTTTTTGTTGAAATATTACTCGTTAGTATTGAGTGTATAGTTTTTTTTGTATTAGCGTGGAGCGTATAGTTGTTTAGCGTACAGCGTATAGTTTACAAAATAAACTAATATATATTAGTTTATTATTAGTTAATTGACTAATTAAGTTCGTATTACGTAAAATTGTAAAGAATTTTTAGCTCATAATATACAAATATTGTTTTTAATGTAGGGGTGGGATTTATCCAACCCGGGTATTCTGGTAATTTTTTCAACGGGCTTGATGAATCAAGCCCTTACTATCTCTACGCTAAACGCTATACGCTGTACGCTCGAATACTATTCACTAATGACTAAATCAGACCAGGAGACTGGTAGGCTGGTCAACAAAATCAAGGAAGAAAAGAATGCACGAAGGTTCGATTGTTAAAAATTTGTTAGCCATTGCTATAGAAAAAGCTAAAGAACATAAAGCAAATACGATAACTCTTATTCGAATAAAGGTTGGAGAATTTGCCGGAGTAAATCAATCCGCATTAGAATTTGCTTTCAATAATTTTAGCCAGGGCACCATGGCGGAAAAAGCATCTTTGAAGATTACATCATCTCCCTTATTGGGAAAATGCCGAAAATGCAATGAAGTTTTCAAGATTAAAAAGGATAATTTTAAATGTTCGAAATGTGATAGTTTGGAAATAGATATAATTTCTGGCGAAGATTTATTTATTGAAGATATTGAAATAGAATAAAATTTCAAAAAAAGTTAAAAAAGTTAAAAAAGTATTGCGGACTAAAAAATAAAGTGTTATACTGAAAATTGTGATTTTAAGTACAAGTAAAAAGAGGTGGTATAATGATAGGTTTTATTGTGACCTTTTTGCTTAGTATGCTTACCTATCTAATTCTTACAGCCAGTCAGGGGGAAGTATGGGGGCTATGGAGCATTTTCGAAATTATAACCGGGGTTATACTTTCACTTATAGTAGCCTTTGTAGCCAATAAGGTATTATTTCAAAAAAGAACTTACAGAATGTTAAACCCATTTAGGTGGGTTATTTTTTTGGTCTATTTAATCGGACCATTCTTTTGGGCAATGGCTAAAGCAAATATTGACGTCGCTTACCGGGTAATTACCGGAAAAATAAATCCTGGTATTGTAAAAATCTCTCCCGGATTAAAAACCGATTTGGGGATAACTTTATTGGCAGATTCAATTACTTTAACTCCAGGGACACTCAGTGTGGACATTGATGAAAAGAATAATGATCTATATATTCATTGGATAAATGTTACTACTTTAAAGCCTACCACCCACCATATTTGTGCTAATTTTCCTCAGTGGATAAGGAGGATTGCAGAATGAACGAATTTTTTAATATTTTTATTATTCCCGGAGGATTGTTGTTGATATTTGTGTTATTTTCTTCAATTAGATTAATCCTAGGACCCACCGTTCCTGATAGAATAGTAGCTTTGGATACCATAAATACTTTAGTGGTAGCTGGGATGATCCTCGTTGGCGCAGCCTACGAAGAAGTTATTTACATTGACGTAGCTATTGTTTATGCCTTACTATCTTATATTGGAACCTTATATGTGGCCAAATATTTAGAAGGAGGGCATAAGAAGTAATGGGAATATTGTTAACTTTTTTATATATTTTTTTAGGAATAGGTCTATTTTTTAATTGTTTAGGTTCAATAGGTCTTCTTAGATTTCCTGATGTTTATACCAGACTTCATGCGGCAACTAAAGCTACAACTTTCGGCTCAATCTTTACTTCTTTAGCAGTTATTGTTTATAGTTTTTCCCGGTTGAATATTACCGGAGATTCAAAATTTATAGTCCTTGCTCTTCATACTATTGTGGCATTAGTCTGTTTAGTAATTACCAACCCAACGGGGGCCCATGCTATTGCCCGAGCAGCTCATCGTAGTGGAGTAATGCCTAAACAAGCAGTAATTGACGAATTAAAGGAGGCTAAATTAAAATGAGTTCCTTTGTTGAGATAATCCATATTTCTACCATAGTAATGATGATAGTTGCTGGCTTTTTAGCAGTAGTTTTTAGAAAATTATTGTCCTCAATAATTGCTTTGTCGGTAGCCAGCTTGCTTCTTTCATTAGAATTTTACCTTTTACATGCTCCAGATGTAGCCATTGCCGAAGCAGCTATCGGAGCAGGATTGACTATGGCAATATTTATTTTTGCTATTAGAGGGACCAGATAAGGGGAGGATAAAATGAAAAAAATAATTTTCGGTATTGCCTTTATAATATTTTTTTCTTTCTTGATAGTAAGCGCCGTAAACATGAGGACATTTGGAGAGCCTACTTTTAGCGAAATGGATGATTATTTTATTGAAAATGCTCAGGGCGAGACCGGGGCAAACAATGTAGTAACCTCTATCGTTTTTGACTATAGAGGTTTTGATACTTTAGGGGAAGCTACAGTCCTTTTTACCGCAGTGGTGGGAATTGTGGCCCTGTTTAGGGGGGTTAAGAAATGAAAGAGATGTCTAGGATAGTAAAGACTGTTACCAATTTCGTGTATGGTTTTATTATTATTTTTGGTTTTTACATAATAGTACACGGTCATCTTACTCCAGGGGGAGGATTTCAAGGAGGTGCCGTGGTAGGCTCTGCTTTCGCTTTACTATTAGTATCTTATGGTAGTTTGAATTCCAAGAAATTTCTCAAAAAGGATATTTTCTCACTCTTTGAAAACTCTGGCTTAACCCTATTTATAGTATTAGGTTTTTTGGGATTAGGAATCACCTTTTTTTATAACTTTTTAGCTAACAGTGGGGGCTGGTTCGGTGATGCTGCAGTGATTGGTATTAATCCGGGTGATATGAATACCGGAGGAGTAATTCCCCTGATGAATATTGCCGTTGGATTAGAAGTTTTATCTGCTTTTGGGGTTATTCTTTTAACTATGGCTAGTGGTGCGGAATTTACTAAGAAGAAGGAGAATTCATAAAATGATAGGCAATTTACCTTATGTTGCAGTAGCAATGTTTATAGGATTAGGAATTTACACTCTTATGTTTAAGAAGAATTTAATTAAAATTGCAATCGGCGTATGTCTTATTGAAAACGGAGTAAATTTATTTTTAATCACTTTAGGGTACAGAAAAGGAGCAATCGCCCCAATTTATACCCAGGCACCCTCCGGGCAGGCAATGGTCTTGCCAACTCCTCAAGCCTTGACTCTTACCAGTATAGTTATAGGTATCGCAACTACTGCCCTTATATTGTCGATCGC
>CAZXYB010000001.1:3789-9630 GCA_964644855.1 uncultured Atribacterota bacterium
GCAATCTATTCTTTATCTTTTATAAAAAAATATAATGGAATGGATAAGTATTATTCCCTTTTATTACTTTTAACTGTAGGTATGTTTGGAATGGAGTTTACCGGTGATATATTTAACTTTTTTGTATTCCTGGAAATTTCCTCTATTGCTTCTGTTGCCCTGATTTCTTTCAGGGGAGTTGATTATGGTGAACCGGCAGAAGCCGGTTTTAAATATATGGTGGTTAGTTCAATATCTGCTCTTATGGTTTTATTTGCGGTGGGAATATTTTACGGGCAGTACGATATTCTTAATCTTGCAGCTATTGCCAAGGCAATTAAATACTCACAATTAGATAAGATTGCCTTAGGCCTTTTAATTCCAGTATTGGCTATGAAGGCAGGAGCGGTACCAATGCATATGTGGACACCAGATGCTTACTCGGAAGCACCTGCACCTATCACTATGATATTGGTTGCTGCCAGCCAGGCTAGTTTGTATGCTTTATTTAGAATAGTTTTTTCTCTATATAATGTTACTATGAATACTTTAACTGTAGGTTGGATAATTATAATTTTTGGTCTTTTGTCTATGTTTATCGGAGTTACAATGGCTATTGTTCAAAAAGATATAAAAAGACTTATGGCTTATCATGCTGTCTCTCAGACAGGTTATATGCTTCTGGGGGTAGGTGTGGGATTAGCAGTATTAGCTAACCCAATTGCCTTACAAAAATATGGAATTACCGCTATGGAGGGTGGAGTATTTCATATTATGAATCATGCTATGTATAAGGGATTATTATTTTTAACTGCCGGCGCGTTATTTTTCAGGACAGGAACAAGAGATCTTAATAAAATGGGTGGTTTGGCTCATTCAATGAAATATACTACTATTTTCTTTATTATTGGAGCAGCAGCTATTGCCGGGCTTCCGCCCTTTAACGGCTTCGCCTCTAAACTTTTGATTTACGAATCTGTATATAGATTTAATCCCTTACTTTCTATAATAGCCATGGTAGTTAGCATCTTAACTTTAGCCTCATTTGTTAAAGTATTCCATAGTGCGTTTTTAGGTCCAAAATTACCTCAATTTAAAGAAGTCAAAGAAGTCCCGCGCAGCATGGTCTTTGCTATGGCCGTTTTATCCTGCATCATAATATTCTTTGGATTATTCCCGGATTTAATAGTAAAAAATATAGTGCATCCCGCAGTAATGTCTTTAATAGAGCAATTGCAATATACCGGCACAGCATTAGGAGGTATGTAAAAAAATGTTAGGATTACTAGAAACAGGTAGCGGTTTTTGGAGTGCGATAATTTGGATAGTAGTTGTATTAGTTATTGGAAGTATCGTAATTTATATCAGAAATAAAGGTGAAGATAGTTATAAAAAAAATACCGAACAGGATAAACCTTTTATTTCCGGTAATCCCGAAGAAAGTAAAGAGGGTTCCCATTTAAGTGCAAGTCACATCTATTGGGGATTTACGGAAGCATTAAAAGGCTATTATAGTCCTTTAATAAAAATGCACACTGGCAATATAAATGATTACAGTAGTTGGATAATTATGTTAACAGTGATTATATTAATTGTTATAGGGGTGAGTGGATAAAGTGAAATTAAACAAATATTTTGAAAGGTCTCTCTGGGTTTTTCATCTAAATACAGGTTCTTGTAATGGTTGTGATATTGAAATTGTAGCAGGTTTAACTCCCCGGTACGATTTAGAAAGATTTGGGATTAAATTAGTAGGTAGTCCTAAGCATGCAGATGTGTTATTGGTAACCGGTCCGGTCACCGGTAGGATGCTCGATAGAGTAAAACGTGTATATGAACAAACTCCCGATCCTAAAGCAGTAATAGCAGTCGGAGCATGTGGAACAAGTGGAGGAGTGTTTTACAACTCCTACAATCTTTCAGGCTCTATCGATAAAGTTATCCCGGTAGATGTTTATGTCCCAGGATGTCCTCCTCGACCGGAAGCTATAATAAATGGAGTGTTACAGGCCTGGATCAAGTTGGAAAAATTAAGAGAAAGCATGAAAGCTGCTCCAACGAAGGCATAAAAAGTGATTAGTAATATGTAATAGATAATTCGTAGGGGCAGACCTTGTGTCTGCCCGTAACGAGTAATGATAATGTGTAGGGGCTGGATTTATCAAGCCCGCAAAACTCGGGTCGGATGAATCCGACCCCTACATTAAAAACAATATTTGTATATTATGAGCTAAAAATTCTTTACAATTTTACGTAATACGAACTTAATTAGTCAATTAACTAATACTAAACTATTGCATATTAGTGTATTTTGTAAACTATACGCTCTACGCTGTACGCTACACGCTATATAGGTTTTGAGTTTTGAATTATGGTTTTTAGCTTTTAGCTTTCACTTTTTAGTTTAATTAGGACAAGTTCTTGTTAATACAAAACTATACGCTAAACGCTACCCGCCATACTATATACCAACAACTAATATAGGGAAAGGTGATAATAAATATGGAACACAGGAAACCAGAAGAAATTATAGAATTATTTAAAGAAAAATTTAACGATTCGATTATAAATAGCAGGATAGAAATTAAAACAGCAGGATTAAAAAAGAATAGCTATAGTTTAATTTGGTTAGAGATAAAACCAAAGGACTTTAAAGAAGCAGTAAAACTTTTATGTACTATTCAATTTCCTCATTTTGCTATAATTTCAGACAATGATACCGGAGAAGAAATTAAATTAACCTATCATTTCTCCCTTTATTATGGAGAGAGATTTAAAGAAATATCCTTGAATCTAGCTATTAATTTGCCAAAAAATAATCTTAAGGTACCTACTATTACTGATCTAATACCGGGGACCCAAACTTCAGAAAGAGAAATGAAAGAAATGATGGGAGTTAGCTTTGAGGGCTTACCTGATTTACCTAATGTATTTTTACCATTAGATTTTTCCAAAGGTGTTTTTCCTTTTAGAAAAGATGAAAAAGGGATATATCCTTTAAGCAAAAATGGTAAACATATAGGTGGTAATATAATTGATAAAGAAGAAGAGGTGAAAAAAGTTGAATAAAAAGACTTACTCTATACCTATAGGTCCGGTACACCCTTCCTTAGAAGAACCGATGACTTTTAATTTTGAAATATATGGAGAGCGCATTGAAAAGGTATATTTAGCACCCGGAGATAATCATCGAGGAATAGAATTTATGGGAAGGCAAAGGAATCCAATTCAAATTATCTATTTAGCTGAAAGAATATGCGGTATATGTTCTGCTTCTCATCCTTTTGCTTTTTGTCAAGCAGTGGAGAATGCTGCCGGGATTGAAGTTCCCGAAAGAGGCCAATATATTCGAGTGATTATTGCTGAGCTAGAAAGAATTCATTCGCATATTTTGTGGGCCGGGATTGCCGGTCATGAATTAGGCTTTGATTCTGTTTTATATATATCCTGGAGAGCAAGAGAAGAAGTATTAGACCTTTTAGAATATCTTACCGGAAATAGGATTAATTATGGAGTATTTATGATAGGTGGAGTAAGAAGAGATATTACCGAAGACCAAATACCTCGAATTCGAAAAACTTTAGAATATTATAAAGATATCTACGGAAAAATAGAAGATATATTTTTAAAGGATCCTACTATTGCTTTAAGAACAAAGAACGTCGGTGTTTTAACTAAGGAAGATGCCCTCCGTTTATGTGCAGTGGGACCTACTACTAGAGCATCAGGGATAAAAAAGGATGTAAGACAGGATCAACCGTATTCGGCCTATGCCGATTTAAACGTAAAAGCGATTACTCCGGACGTGTTAACCGGAGAGGTAAATGGTGATGTGTATGACCGAATAGTAGTTAGATTATTGGAATTAGTCCAGTCATTAGAGATTATCGAACAATGCTTAGAAAATATGCCTTCAGGAGAAATTGTAGCTGAGAAAAAATTAGTTAAATTATTAAATCAATTAAAGAAAACTAAAGGTGAAGGAATTGGAAGACACGAAGCCCCTCGCGGTGAAGTATTTCATTATGTAAAATTAGCAGAAGCAGAAGTACCAGAAATCTGGAAAGCTCGTGCCCCCACGTATAATAATTTAATGCCCTGGGCTCCCATGCTCTTAGGGGAACAAATAGCTGATATCCCAATCGTTATAGCATCTACTGACCCTTGTATAGCCTGTATGGATAGAGTTACCATTTTAAATAAGGATAATGGTCAAAAGAATGTGTTAACTAAGAGAGATTTACATGAATTGAGTGTACAAAAGACAAGGAGGATTACTCCATGATTACTATAGGTATATTGTTATTGAAAATAATAGGAGCAATAGTAATTGCCTTTTTAGGTGTAGTATTAGGATTGTTCTATAAAGGTATTGACAGAAAATTAGCAGCCAGGATGCAGGCTCGAGTTGGCCCTCCCATAAGACAGCCTTTTCTAGATTTCTTTAAGTTAATGATTAAAGAAAATATTGTGCCGCAAAACGCAGTTCCCTGGATATTTAACGGAGCGCCAATTATGGCTTTGGTATCTTCTATTACTATCTTACTTTATTTACCTGTAGGGAATATTCCTCCTCTGTTGAGTGGATATGGGGATATTATATTAATTGTATATTTGCTGACTCTACCGGCAATTGGAATGGTAGTAGGAGGTTTTGCCTCTGGTTCTCCTTATGCTAACGTGGGAGCACAAAGAGAGATGGTAATGATGATGAGTTATGAACTCCCTTTAGTAACAGCAGTAATTGCTTTGGGCTGGAAGTTAAGTCAGGTTTATCCCCAGCTTAATATCTTTTCTTTGGCTGTGATTAATGCTCATCCTATTTGGGGATTAGTGGGTCCATTAGGTTTTATAGGAGCAATTTTACTATTTATTACTTTTGCAGCGGTTACACCGGGAGAACTCTCTAAAGTACCTTTTGATGCACCGGAAGCTGAAACAGAATTAGCCGGAGGAATATTAGTAGAGTATTCTGGAAGAAATCTTGCTTTGTTTGGTTTAGCTGATGCGGTAAAGACAATAGTAATGATGTCCTTAACTGTGGCTTTATTTTTCCCCTATAATATATCTCATTTACTTGCTTTAAGTGGAATATTTGCCCTAATAGTAGATGTTCTGTTCTTTTTAGTAAAAATGTTTTTAGTAATGTTTGTTGAACTAACTTTTGTTAGAGTTGCATTTGCGCGTTTAAAAATAGACCAGGTTTCTTTTGCTTACTGGGTTCCGGTAGCAATTATAGGTCTACTTGGCCTTGCGTTAATCGTTTTAGATACTATTATAGTTTGAGGTGACAAAATGGCAACACCAATGGGATTTGAACTGTTAAAACAGTTATTTAAAAAACCAGCTACCAATTTATTTCCGGTTACTTATTACCCTGATTCGATATTAAAACTATTGGAAAAAGTTGAAAAGGGAGAAGCAAAAATAAACCCCCCTGTGGAGATACCTAAAAATTTTAAAGGGAAGATTATCTACGATAGAGATGAATGTATAGGATGTAAATTATGTATTAAAGTATGTCCTGCTGAGGCAATCGAATTTATTCCCGATAAAAAGAAGATTAAAATCCATGTCGATCATTGTATTTTTTGTTCTCAATGTAATGATATATGTCCCAAAAAATGTCTACATATGAGTGAAGAATTTCTTCTTGCGGATACAGATAGATCATCATCTAAATTAATTGTAGAATAGGATAATTAATAAGAATATATAATTAAAAATCATAGTCTTATAATTTTTTAAGGAGTTTAAAATTTTTAACTTTTAATATTCTTATTATTTCTTCAGAGCTCTTTAGAAGCTTAGGACTAAGAGAATTAGAATAGTCAATAATTTCAGGCTGAATGCCGATAAAAA
>CAZXYB010000001.1:9730-31519 GCA_964644855.1 uncultured Atribacterota bacterium
TATGTTATCATAATAAAAAATATTTAACAAATTGAGTAATATATATAAATTAAAAAAATAAAAAGGAAGGATTTTTTGTTTTTTTGTAGAATAGTTAAGGTATATTAGTATATAATGAAAAAAATAAGATATAAACTTTTATCTATCCAAAAGTTAGTATGGGAGTATGATTTAATATGAGAAAAGCGAGTAGGGTTTATAAGAGAAAAAGCAGAAGTAATCTGGAAACCTTTATAATCTTAATAGGCGCGATAATAATTTTAGGTGTGGCTTTTAATTTAGCCAGGGATAGAAGTTATATTCCTCCCGAAGAACCGACAGTTGTGAAAGAAGAGAAGGTAGAATCTCCGGTTATAAAAGTTCCTGTTGAGTTGCCCCAAAAAGAAACAATAGAAAAGGTTGAAGAAAAGGAGAAATCCCCTGAGGAAGAAATAAAAAAAGAGCTTATTCCAGAAGAAAAGCCGCTACTGACTGAGTCCACCACGGTTAAAACTTCAGGGATACAACCAGAAGTAAAGGTAATAAAGGAGTCTGAAACAGTTTCAGATAAGAAGGTATATACTGTTCAGGTAGGAGCTTTTTCAAAAGAAGAAAGTGCCCAGAATTTAGCTAAAGAGATAAGAGGTAAAGGATACCAGACTTATGTAATTAAGGGAAAAACTCTTTACAAGGTTCAAGTAGGGGAATTTAAAACTTCAGATGAGGCTAAAGCAATTTCAGAGAAATTGAAGAAATTAGATTATCAAATATGGGTAACAACTAGATAAGAAAGGGAAATATAAGTTTGAAGAGAAAAAATATTCCTTCTGTTACTATAAACAGACTATCTATATACCATCGTTGTTTAGAAAAATTAATTGAAAATATAGATAAAAGAAAGCCAAAATATATTTCTTCGTCTAAAATTGCCGAAATGACCGGAGTAAATTCAGCACAAATTCGTAAAGATTTGGCTTATTTCGGAGAATTTGGCAAACGGGGAATCGGGTATCCCTTAATAGATCTTATTAGAGAATTAAAAAAGATATTAGGATTAGATAAAAACTGGTCAGTTATTATTGCCGGAGCAGGAAATTTGGGAAAGGCCTTAGTAAAGTATAAAGGCTTTCAGAAAAGAGGTTTTATAATCAAGGGAATTTTTGATAATAATCCTTCAAAAATTGGCAAGAAATATGACCATATTTTTATTTACGATATAAAAGAGATAGAAAAATTTATCCAGACGAAAAATATAGATATTGGAATATTGGTGGTGCCAGCTGATTCAGCCCAGGAAGTGGCAGATAAAATGGTGGCCGGTGGGGTTAAAGCCCTTTTAAATTTTGCCCCTGTCCACATCGGATTGCCCCCAGAAATTAAATTACATAATGTAGATTTATCTATTGAATTTGAAGGTTTGACATACTACTTAAACTTGTGATAAAATTTTTTTGTGTTTTTTGTGATTTATTTCACAATTAATTAACAAGAGTAAAATTATATTTGCCGCAAGTTTAAGAAGGATAATGTAAAATGATATATATAGATACCTTTTAAAAGGGGAGGTTATTATGAAAGTTAAAGATTTAATTTGCCTTTTAGATGCAGAAGTTTTATGCGGCGAAGATTTTTTAGATCAAGAAATCATAGACTGTGGTGCGAGCGATCTTTTAAGTGATATCTTAGCTTATTCCAAGGATAACTATGTACTCTTAACCGGTTTAACCTCTTCGCAAGTTGTTCGTACAGCCGAATTAACCGGAGCTATTGCTATTGTTTTTGTGCGAGGAAAACTCCCTCCCCAAGAAGCAATCGGTTTAGCCAAATCTCATCATATTCCCCTTTTAAAAACAGATAATCTAATGTTTGAATCCTGTAAAAAAATTGTGGAAGAGACAATGAAAGAGAAAAATAAATGAGTGGTAATTACTCCAAGGAAAAGTTAACTTTAGTCAATGAGCTAATTTATGAAATTAAAGTTAAGGAGGCTATGTCTAAGAAAGTAATATTTTTTAAGGAAAACGTCACTTTTCGGGAAATACAGTTAAAACTTAAAGAGAAAAAAATTTCCGGAGTTCCTATAGTTGATAATAAAAAAAATATTTTAGGAATAATAAGTATTAACGATATCATAACTTCCTTTGACAAACATTACGTTGATAAAAAAATAACTAATTATATGACCAGAGATGTAATTACTATACCTCAAAATATTTCGGTTGTTTCGGCAATTCGTAAGTTAGAAAAATTTGGAGTGGGACGGCTTCCGGTTACCGAGTCTTCCAATAGTAAAAAAATTGTAGGCATAATAACTTTAAGTGATATTTTAAATAGATTATTAGTTGTAGTTCAGTCAATTGCCGAAAAAGTTAAGGATAGAGAAGCAAAAAATGGGAAGATTTCCGAAGAAATGATTAAAAAAATTACTAAAAAACCGCTTCATTTTGAAGTTAAGGGAGACGATTTTGACAACGCCGGTATAGTGGCCAGCATAACCAAAAAATATTTTCAAAACCTGGGAATCAGTAAAGATATTGTTCGTAGAATTGCTATTGTATGTTATGAAGCAGAAATGAATATCTGTCTTCATTCTTTAGGAGGATATATTACTATTGAAGTTGACGAAAATAACGATGCAGTAATTTGTGCATATGATAGTGGCCCAGGGATTTCTGATGTTGAATTGGCCTTAACGCCAGGGTTTACTACTGCCTCTGAAAAAATTAGAGCCTTAGGTTTTGGTGCCGGAATGGGGCTTCCTAATATAAAACGTTATGCCGATAAATCTAAAATCAAATCTTCTTTAAGAACCGGAACAGAATTAAAAGCAATAATTAATTTAGGAGTAAAAAAATGAAAGTAAGTAAAATAATCGATAAATGCCAGTTGAAAAAAATCGTTTTTCCTGCTAATTATGAAATTAGCGCCGGGTATTGTGGAGATTTAATGTCTGATGTAATGGCTCATGCAAAACCTGATAGTATTTGGATTACCATTCAAGCTCATAAAAATAGTATTGCAGTGGCTCTTATCAAAGATATTAATGCCATAATATTTACTAATAATGTATCTATTAGCCAGGAAGTAATTGAAAAAGCCAAAGAAGAAAAAATAGATTTATTTCAAACCAGCAAAGATTCATTTACTATATCCGGAGAAATATATTGTATGATGGAGGCTGAAACTGGGAAGGATTGATTTACACATCCATTCTGCTCTTTCGGCTTGTAGTGATGATATTATGTCACCCCAGCTAATTTTAGAGCAGGCTGTTCAGAAAGAACTTAATCTTATATCTATTGTTGATCATAATACTGTTCATCATTCAATTTTAGCCTGTAAGCTGAGCGAAGATATGCCTATTCGAGTAATTCCGGGGGTGGAATTAACCAGTAGAGAAGAAGTCCATCTCCTGGCTTATTTTCCCAATATCGAAGCACTTTTAAAAATAGAGAAAGAAATAGAGAATTATTTGCCCAAAAGAAAAAATAACTCTCAAGTTTTTGGTTATCAGCTATACTATGACCTAAAGGGTGAAATTATCGGGATTGACGATACCTTAAGACAGGTAGCTTTAGATATAGGATTAGATAGTTTGGTTGATTTTATACACAGTATAGAAGGAATTGCTATTCCTGCCCATATTGACAAAGATAGATTTAGTTTGCTTAGCCAATTAGGGTTTCTGGATAGAGAAGCAAATTATGATGCAGTAGAAGCTTCTAAATTTAAGTGGAGAAAAGAAAAATTTCAGCTGGGTGATACCTGGGATGAATTTCCGGTAATAGCCGGTTCAGATAGTCATGGGGTTGAAGATATAGGGCTATTTTTTATGGAAGATAACCAGGAAGAGATTAAGAATTTTATATCTTTGAAAGATTTTCTAAAAAGAAGTAAACAATGAAAGATTTAGCGGACCATCTGTTTGATATTATAGAGAATTCTATAAACGCCAATGCTACAGAAGTTAAAATTGTCTTTGGAATCAAGAATAAAGATTTTTTTTGTAATATAGAAGATAATGGAGTAGGGATTAAGGATAAAAATGTGATTGATCCTTTTGTAACTTCTCGGAAAACCCGAAGAGTCGGATTAGGGCTTCCATTTTTAAAGAAAGCAGTAGAGGATACAGGAGGCTATTTAAAGATTTCTAAATTAAAAAAAAGGGGTACTCATATAGAATTCAAAACAGATATTTCTCATATTGATGCCAAACCTTTCGGAGATATGGCAAGTACTTTCGTTGATGTTATCTATAGTTGGCCGAAGGTAAATTTTGAAATTTTTATTCAAAATAAAATCGGTAAGAAAACATCTATTTTTTGCAGTAAAGAGATTAAGGAAATTTTAAGTTATGCTGAAATGCAACAGAAAGAAGTTCGGAATTTTATTTATAATTCTATAAACCAAGAACTTAATAAAATTGGAATTGATTTTCAATTTGGGATTTAATGATTTTATAAAATATTGGTTTTTAAAACAAACTAAATAGATTCTAATTAGTTTTTTTTTGTTTATTACCAAGAATAAAAAACAAAGGGGAGGAAAATGAAGAATTTAGAAGAATTAAAAAAAATTAGAGATAGAGTAAGAAAGGATCTTGAGTTACGTACTGGAAAGCACCGGATTAAAATTGTAGTTTGTCTGGGAACTTGCGGTATTGCCGCCGGGGCCAGACAGACGATGAACACCTTGGTTGACCTTATTAACAAAAGTAATAAAAGCGATATTATCGTAACTACTGCAGGATGTGCTGGTTTTTGTGAACAGGAACCTATGATTCAGGTCTATATAGAAGATAAAGAACCTGTAGTATACGGAAAGGTCGATACAAAAGCTGCTGAAGAAATATTTGAGAAACATATTTTAAAGGGTCAAATTGTAGAAAAATATCTTTTTTCAAAGGGGAAATAATTATTATGGGATGTATTTGTAATGAAAAAGAACTTACTGATGAACAAAAGTATAAACAACTTAAAGAATTTATTGATGGAAATAAAGAAAAAAAAGGTTATTTGATACCCGTACTTCATATGGCTCAGGCAATTTTTGGATATCTTCCACCAGAAGTACAAAATTTTGTGGCCAAAGAGATGGATGTATCGGTAAGTATGGTTAGGGGAGTAGTTACTTTTTACTCTTATTTTAGAAGTTTTCCTACTGGTAGACATAATATTACAGTGTGTTTGGGAACAGCTTGTTATGTTCGTGGTGCGAAAAAAATATTAGAATCACTCGAAAAAAAACTAGGAATAAGTATAGGTGAAACAACTAAAGATAGAAGATTTTCTATAGGAGTGCAAAGATGTTTGGGTGCTTGTGGATTAGCACCGGTTGTAATGATTGATAAGGATATTCATGGTCGGATGTCTGTAAAAAAATTAGAAAAAATATTAGAACAATATAAATAGATAAGGTAGGGGATAATTAATATGTATAATTTTAGAACTCACGTTTTACTTTGTTATGGAGGGGCTTGTATTTCTTCTGGTGCAGAGAGTGTTAAAGAGGCAATGGAGAAAGAAATTACTAAAGCAGGCCTACAAAATGAAATTGATGTGGTTACTACAGGATGTATGGGAACTTGTGAATTAGGTCCGGTTATAGTTATTTATCCGGAGGGAATATTTTATCAGAAAGTCAAACCTGAAGATGTCAGAGAAATAGTGCAAGAACATTTATTAAAAGGCAGAGTGGTAAAACGTCTTTTTCATAAAAAAGCAAAAACCAAAGAAATGGTAGCAATGTTTGAAAATATAGATTTTTTTAAACTGCAAAGAAAAATAGCTCTCCGAAATTGTGGAGTTATAAACCCGCTTAATATTGAAGAATATATTGCTGCCGATGGATATATGGCTATAGGTAAAGTGTTGACCGAGATGACTCCTCAGCAAGTGGTAGAGGAAGTTAAAAAATCTGGCCTTAGAGGCCGAGGGGGAGCAGGATTTCCCACCGGCCTAAAATGGCAGTTTACTGCTGCTGCAAAAGGTGGTAAGAAATATGTTTTATGTAATGCTGATGAGGGTGACCCCGGTGCCTTTATGGATAGAAGTATATTAGAAGGAGATCCTCATAGCGTAATGGAAGCGATGATGATCTGTGGATATGCCATTGGTTCAGATCAAGGATATATATATGTTCGCGCCGAATATCCTTTGGCGATAGAAAGATTATCAATTGCTATTAAACAAGCAAGAGAAAATAAACTTTTGGGAAAAAATATTTTGGATACTGGTTTTAATTTTGATATAGAAATAAGAATGGGAGCAGGTGCTTTTGTCTGTGGTGAAGAAACTGCACTAATGCGTTCTATAGAAGGGAAAAGAGGACAACCTCGACCAAGACCACCTTATCCTGCCCAAAAAGGTTTATGGGAATGTCCTACCGTACTAAATAATGTAGAAACTTATGCCAATATTCCTTATATAATTTTAAAAGGAGCAAAAGATTATGCTTCTGTGGGGACTGAAAAAAGTAAAGGGACAAAAGTATTTGCCCTGGCCGGAGATATAAATAATACCGGTCTTATCGAAGTACCCATTGGAATGCCTTTAGGGACAATTATTTATGATATTGGAGGAGGTTGCCCTAATAATAAGAAACTAAAAGCAGTGCAAATTGGCGGGCCCTCCGGAGGATGTATTCCTATTCAACATCTCAATGTAAAGGTTGATTATGAATCACTAAAAGAGCTGGGAGCTATTATGGGCTCTGGTGGATTAATTGTAATGGATGAAGATACCTGTATGGTAGATATAGCCCGTTATTTCATGGAATTTATTCAGGAAGAATCCTGTGGCAAATGTACCCCTTGTAGGGAAGGTACCAGAATAATGTTGGAAATTTTAACCAGAATTTGTCAGGGAAAAGGGAAAATGGAAGATTTGGATACTCTGGAGGAGCTATCTTATCAAATAAAAGATACTGCTCTTTGTGCTTTGGGACAAACTGCTCCCAACCCAATTTTAGCTACTCTTAGATATTTTAAAGATGAATATATAGAACATATTCGAGATAAAAAATGTCGAGCCGGAGTATGTGCTGACTTAATCTATGCTCCTTGTTCTAATGCTTGCCCGGCTTCGGTAAATGTACCAGCTTATCTTGCTTATACTAAAGAAGGTAATTTCAAAAAAGCGTTAGAAACCCATTTAAAAAATAATCCATTTCCGGCAGTTTGCGGAAGAGTATGCCCCCATAAATGTGAGGCTAAGTGTCGCAGGAATGATATTGATGCAGCAGTAAATATTCGTTCAGTAAAGAGATTTATGGCAGATTCGGTTGATGATTATTTAGAATGTTTTCCTGAAAAACAGTCTTCAAAGGGAATAAAGGTAGCAGTAATCGGAGCTGGTCCATCAGGATTATCTAATGCTTACTTTTTAACTATGTTGGGATATGAAGTTACAGTGTTTGAATCTGAGGTAAAAGCAGGCGGAATGCTTACTTATGCTATTCCTTCATATAGACTTCCTAAAGATATAGTAGAAAAAGAAATTAAAGCTTTAAGTGAGTATGGTGTGAAAATAAAAACAAACATCAAAGTAGGAGAAGAAGTAAGTATTAATGAATTAAGGGAACAAGGATTTAAGGCTTTTTATGTTGCTGTAGGAACTAAAAATTCAATTATGCCTTCCATTGAAGGAATAGAAAATGAAAAAGTTATGGGAGGGTTAGATTTCCTCTACAAAGTAAATAATGGAGAAAAAATTGAAGCAGGTAAAGAAGTAGTAGTTATTGGTGGTGGAAACACAGCTATTGATGCAGCTAGAACAGCTAAGAGATTAGGTGCGGAGGTAACTATTGTATATCGCCGAACCAGGGAGGAAATGCCGGCTGAATTAGAAGAAATTAAAGAAGCAGAAAAAGAAGGAGTAAAAATAAATTTTTTACAGAATATTAAATCATCTAAATCTAAAAATGATAAATTAGAAGTTGAATTCGTTGAAATGAGGTTGGCTGAATTTGATAAATCAGGTAGGCGCAGACCAGTGGAAATAGAATCTTCTTTATTTACCAAAGAAATTGATCTTTTAATATTAGCAATTGGACAAAAAACTTCTCTTGATAACTTATTTGAAGAGGAAATGAAGATTAATAGAAATGGGACTATCTGTTGTAGCAATTATAAAGGTGAGACCATATGTAAAGATATATTTGCTGGCGGTGATGTAGTAACCGGGCCTGCTACCGTAGTAGAGGCAATCGGGCAGGCACAGAAGGCAGCCGAGGCCATAGATAAATATTTAACTGGTGGGGGAGAAGAATATCCCTGGAATATAATGGATCCCATTGAAGTAGCTTTTAACCCGGAAGAAGAACCGGTCAATTATAATCGAGCAGAGAATATATTGATACCGTTAGAAAAAAGAGATGTTCATACCGAGGTTGAAAAAACCTGGGATAAAAATACTGCTTGCAAAGAGGCGGAAAGATGCCTACGTTGTGAATACAAAAAAGAAGAGGAGGGATTATGATAGCAAAGGTAAAAGAAATCATTAAAAAGCATGGAAATAAAAGAGAAAATTTATTACAGATTCTGCATGATATACAAAATCAAAATCAAGAAAATTATATTAGTGAAGAGAATATCAAAACCTTAAGTGAAGAAATGAAGATACCGGTATCTGATATTAAAGGAACCGCTTCTTTTTATAGTATGTATAGTTTTGTTCCTCGTGGTAAATATATAATCAGAATTTGTGAAAGTCCCCCTTGTCATATATTGGGAGCTCAAACTATTTTTGATGCTGTTGAAAAAAAATTAGGCATTAAGGAGGGAGAGACAACTAAAGATGGACTCTTTACTTTAGAGGAAACAAGTTGTCTGGGAATTTGTGGGGTAGCTCCGGCAATGATGATTAATGATGAAGCATACGGGAATTTAGATGAAAAGAGAATTAATGAGATATTGGAGCAAATTCAAGAAAAGGAGAGGAAACAATTATGACAAAAAGAAGTATTGCCCAAATTTTAATTGGTATTGATGGAGATACCGTCCTTTCCGGTGCAAGAAAGATAAAGACGAAATTAATTACTGAGCTTAATAGACAAGGTCTTTCTGATCAAATTCAAGTAATTGAAACCGGAAGTATAGGGCCGGTCAATAAAGGAGTAGTTATAGGTATTTATCCTACCGGGGAAATATACGGAAATGTAACCGAGAAAGATATTATAGAATTTGTTCAGGAAAGATTTGTTAAAGGAAGACCTTATAAAAAACTACTTCTTAGCGAGAAGTTGCAAGCAGAAATAGATTTAACCGATAATGATTCTCGAAAAACACAGTATCATGGAAGAATTGTTTTAGATAACTGTGGTAAAATTAATCCGGAAAATATTGAAGAATACATTGGAGTAGGTGGTTATGAGGCCTTAGGAAGAGTGCTAAAAGAAAAAAGACCGGAAGATGTAATACAAGTCATAAAAGATTCTGGACTAAAAGGAAGAGGAGGCGCAGGATTTCCCACTGGCCTAAAATGGTCTTTTGCCGCAAAAGCTAAGATAAATCCTAAATATATTATTTGCAATGCTGATGAAGGAGAGCCGGGCACCTTTAAAGATCGTCTTATTATGGAAGGAGATCCTCATAAAGTTTTAGAGGGAATGGCTATCTGTGGTTATGCCATAGGGGCTAATATCGGTTATATTTATATTCGTGGCGAATACCAGCTTTCTATCCAAAGGCTAAAAAAAGCAATAGAAGATGCCGAAAAATTAGGTCTTTTAGGTAAAAATATATTTGGCACGAATTTTGATTTTGAAGTAAAGATTAAAATAGGTGCGGGTTCTTATGTATGTGGAGAAGAAACCACCCTTTTAAATTCTATGGAAGGTTTTAGGGGGCAGCCGAGATTTAAGCCACCTTTTCCCGCTGAATCTGGATTTTTAGCTAAACCTACTAATGTGAATAATGTAGAAACTTTTGCTAATATTTCTCCGATTATTTTAAATGGTGCGGAATGGTTTAAAAAATTTGGGACAGAAAACTCTCCGGGTACTAAAGTTTATGCAGTGTTAGGACATATAAAACGTCCAGGGGTAATAGAGGTTCCTATGGGGGTTACTCTAAGAGAGATTATCTACGATTATGCAGGAGGAATGTCTTCTGGTAGTTTAAAAATGGCCCAAATAGGAGGGACTGCCGGTAATATCCTTTCTCCTGAATCGTTAGATGTACCCCTTGATTATCAGTCTCTGAAAGAAGTAGGTTATAGTTTAGGCTCTGGTGCAATATTAATTATGAATGAAACAGTTTCAATAGTAGATTTTATAAAATGTTGTATGAAATTTTTTGTTCATGAGTCCTGTGGTAAATGTACTCCCTGTCGGGAGGGTACCAGACATATCTATGAAATATTAGATAGAATTAGTTCAGGAAAAGGCAAAATTGAGGATATTGAAATTTTAAAATTATTAGGAGAAAATATGAAGGATACATCTTTCTGTCCCCTGGGACAAAGTGCGCCTAATTCTTTATTAAATTCATTAAGCCTTTTCCCGGAAGAATATAATAGCCTTTTATTAAAAGAGTAAATATTATTTTAGTATAAAAAAATATTAAAATAGTTTACAAAAAGATAAAAAATAAAAAATTTACTTAAATAAAAGAAGGAGAATAAATTAATGATGAAAGAAGTCAAAATAACTATAGATGGACAGGAGATAATGGCACAAGAAGGCAGGACTATATTAGAAATTGCCACAGAATTAGGTATTCATATACCCACATTATGTGCTATGCCTGAACTTGGATTTACTCCTGGTTCCTGTCGGATATGTGTGGTAGAAGTGGAAGGTGCTCCTACTTTAGTTGCTTCTTGTGTTTTTCCTATAAGGGAGGGCTTGGTAATTCATACAAATAGTGAAAGGGTTATTAAAGCTCGTAAAATAGTATTAGAATTATTAATAAGTCGTCATCCTCTTGATTGTATGACTTGTGAGAAGAGCGGTAGTTGTATCTTGCAAGATTTAGCTTACGAGTTAGGAGTAAAAGAATCAAGATTTGGTAGAATTGATAGAAAATTACCTTTAGATGAAAGCAATCCCTTTATCGTTAGAGATTTAAATAAATGTATTTTATGCGGTCGATGCGTAGAAATATGTAATGAAATTCAACAGACTCATGCTATTGATTTTGGGTATCGAAGTTCACAAACAAAGATTATAGCAGATGGAGATGTCGATTTAAGATATTCTCAATGTGTCTCCTGTGGGCAGTGTGTGGCGGTTTGTCCGGTTGGCGCTTTAATAGATAAAAATGCCCAGGGTAAAGGAAGAACCTGGGAATTTACCAAAGTAAAAACTACTTGTAATTATTGTGGTTGTGGCTGTAATTTTGACTTTAATGTCAAAGATGGGAAAGTAGTAAAAGTTACTTCTAATCCTGATAGTGTGGTAAACGGAATTAATCTTTGTGTGAAGGGACGTTTTGGTTATGACTATATTAATAGAGATGACCGTTTAACTACTCCTTTAATCAGGAAAAATGGAAAATTAGAAAAAGCTTCCTGGGAAGAAGCTCTCCAATTAATCAGTGATAAATTTACTCAGATTAAGAAAGAAAATGGCAGCGATAGTTTAGCTGTTCTTTCCTCTGCCAAGTGTACTAATGAAGAAAATTATCTTTTAATGAAATTTAGCCGAGCGGTTTTAGGAACTAACAATGTAGATCATTGTGCTCGTTTGTGCCATTCAGCGACTGTTGCAGGATTGGCTCAAGCCTTTGGTAGTGGGGCAATGACCAATTCTATAAAAGAGCTTGCCGATGCTTCGGCAATTTATTTAACCGGTTCTAATACAACTGAAAATCATCCTATAATTGCTTTAGAAATTAAAAAAGCAGTTACTAAAAATGGAGCAAAATTAATCGTAGCTGATCCTCGAGAGATTGAATTGGTTAAATATGCAACTTTATGGTTAAGACAACGTCCCGGTACTGATGTGGCGCTCTTTAATGGCCTTATGAATGTCATTATTTCCGAAGGCTTGGAAGATAAGAAATTTATTGACGAGAGAACCGAAGGTTATGAAGAGATGAAAAAAACTGTACTTAAATATACTCCGGATATCGTTGAAAAAATAACCGGTGTTCCCGCAGAAGATATTAGAAAAGCAGCCCGAATTTATGCTACTGCTCCTACCGTTTCCCTTATTTACTCTATGGGTATTACTCAACATACGACAGGTACAGATAATGTTTTATCTACTGCTAATATTTCTATGATAACCGGTAATGTAGGTAAAGAAAGTACCGGGGTTAATCCTCTACGAGGACAAAGTAATGTACAAGGAGCCTGTGATTTAGGAGCATTACCTAATGTTTATTCTGGATATCAAAAAGTTACTGACCCCCAACTTAGGGAGAAATTTTCTAAAGCCTGGGGAGCGGAACTACCTGATAAAGTTGGCTTAACAGTAGTAGAAATATTAAATGCTGCTTATGAAGGCAAGATTAAAGGTATATTTATAATGGCAGAAAATCCTGCTATGTCGGATCCTGATTTAAACCATGTTCGAGAAGCATTAAAGAAGACTGAATTTTTAGTAGTCTCAGATATCTTTATAACTGAAACTGCAGAATTAGCTGATGTAGTATTACCAGGAGTTACTATTGCTGAAAAAGATGGGACTATAACTAATACTGAAAGGAGAGTTCAAAGAATAAGAAAAGCTATCGAACCGGTAGGGGAGGCAAAACCAGAATGGCAAATTATCTGTGAATTAGCCAAAAAGATGGGGTATAATATGAGCTATAGCAGTCCAGCAGAAATAATGGAAGAGATTGCTTCTCTTACCCCCATTTATGGCGGAATGTTTTATAATCGATTGGACAATGGAGGATTGCAGTGGCCATGTCTTAATGCCAATCATCCGGGAACTAAATATTTACATAAAGATAAATTTAGCCGGGGGAAAGGAAAATTCACAGCGGTAGAATTTAAAGAAGCAGCTGAACTACCAGATGAGGAATATCCATTACTCCTGACTACAGGAAGAGTATTATATCATTTCCATACCGGTACTATAACTCGAAGGTCTAAAGGCTTAAATGAAATCTACCCAGAAGCGTTGGTGGAAATTAATCCCCAGGATGCAGAAGAACTAAAGATTAAAGATGAAGAATTTGTAGAAGTAACCTCTCGGCGGGGAAAGATTAAAGCTAAAGCTAAGGTTACTGAAAAATCAGGAAAGGGTGTAGTATTTATAAGTTTTCATTTTCATGAAGCAGCAGCAAATTTACTTACTAATGCTGCTCTTGATCCGGTATCCAAGATTCCTGAATATAAAGTATGTGCTATAAAAGTAGAGAAAATATCTTAAAAAAACTTAATATAAAAAAGGAGAAAAGTAAAGAATGGATTCGAAAATAAAAGAAATTCAAGAAGTAAAAAATGTTACACCAAATTTTTTGCCACCCGGAGGAATTGCTAAGGCAATGATTGGGGTAGGCAAAGCAAAAACCAACCTATCAGTAATGCAAATGATTATACTTGGTATTTTAGCCGGTGCATTTATTGGTTTTGGGTCTGAATTAGCCACTATGATTAGTTTTGATATGAGCAAATTTTTAGGAGTAGGTTTTACTAAATTTATTTTTGGAAGTGTATTTTCTGTAGGGCTTATTTTAGTAGTAATTGCCGGGGCAGAGCTTTTTACCGGAAATAGCTTAATCTTTGTGAGTGTATTAAGTGGTGATGTTAAAGCTAGTAAATTATTGAATAATTGGTTTTGGGTATATTTTGCTAATTTTGCCGGTTCTCTATTATTGGTATGGATTATGTATGCCACCGAACTTTGGAAAACTGGAAACCTTGGAGTCGGGGCTAAAGCATTAGCTATTGCCAACGGAAAAGTTAATCTTGGCTGGGGAGCCGCTTTTTCCCGTGCTATTTTGTGTAACTGGCTGGTATGTTTAGCAGTTTGGCTAGCAGTAGCTGCAAAAGATGTAGTAGGTAAGATAGCTGCAATATATGTCCCCATTATGGCTTTTGTTGCCAGCGGATTTGAGCATAGTGTAGCAAATATGTATTTTGTTCCTATGGGATTATTGCTAAAAAGTAATGTTGATGTAGTAGCCGCTGCCGGTCTTACCGATAAATTAGCTAATCTTACCTGGGGAGGCTTTATCGCAAATAATTTAATCCCGGTTACTTTAGGGAATGTTGTAGGCGGAGCTTTCTTTGTCTCTACGTTGTACTGGGCGGTCTATTTAAAAGGTAAGAAATAATAATATATTATTCAAGTGAGAAAAGGGGTCATATCTTTTTTAAGATTTGACCCCTTTTTGTTGTACTTTCAAACACAATCATAACTCTTTTTATTTAAAAATATTCATAATATACACCGCGATATTATATATTAAAATAATATGATACGTTAGTTAGCTGGTTAGCCAGTTTACCGGTTATCCGGTTTAAGAATTAAAATTATTTTGATTAAATGTATCGATTAACTCTCGTCTTGCAACTCGAGAACTTGTATTTGAAATTAACGACTAGAATTAAATGGTTAACTGGCAGACAGGGTAACCGGGTAACTACATATAAGCAATACTCGATACTATATACTCGATATTTTCTTTATTAATAGCTACATTTTTTAATAACAAAATGGTATTATATAACACTATGAAAAGAAAAAATAAAAAATTACCTTCCTTGACTGCAATTATATTAGCAGGAGGGAAGAGCAGTAGAATGGATTCCGATAAAAATAAGTCGATGCTCAGATTAAATGGGAAGTATCTTATCGATATAGTTAGATCGAGGCTCAAATGTGTAGTAGGGGACAAAATCATTATAGTTGGTCCTCTGGAAAGATACCCCTCTTATAAACAGGTAGTACCAGACCTATTTTCCAGGAAAGGTCCTTTGATGGGGATATATTCTGGCTTAAGAGCATCTCCCTCTCAATATAACATAGTAGTAGGTTGCGATATGCCTTTTTTAGAGGTAAAATTACTTAAGTATATGGCAGAAAATATTAATTCTAATGACATAGTTATTCCTCGTTATGGTGATGGCTACATAGAACCATTATGTGCTATCTATAGTAAGAGATGTTTGGAAGCAATTGAAAGAAATTTAGAGGAGAATATTTTTTCTGTTAGAGCGATTTTCCCTCACTTAAAGGTTAAATTTGTTGAGAATGAAGAGATAAAAAAATATGATCCGGAATTTTACTCTTTTTTTAATATCAATTATAAAGAAGATATGATAGAAGCAGAAAAAATAGTTAATAATAGGAGAGAATGAAATAATTGAAAAAAGATTTGAAGTATAAGAAAGTTGATATAAATCGGGTTAAAAATAATGAGAGAGAGGAAATTTCTGATATTGTAGTAAGAGAGTCAAAGCTTGCTATTTTTTTAAATGGGAAAAAGTTGGTCACCTTAAAGGGTAGTCCTGAAAACTATGATTATTTAGGAATAGGATTTCTATATACCTCAGGTATTTTACAGAAAAAAGAAGATATTTCCTCTATAGTTGTAGATAAAGAAGAAAAGACGATTAGAATAAAGGCAAAAAATATTTATTCACCTTTGGAAGGCTCTTTGAGAAATAGTTTAATTCCCCGGAGATCTAATATTGAAGAAAAATTATTAAGTAAATTATTACCTATAAAGTGTTTTTTTAAAGTTAAGGGCGGAATAATATTTACATTGATGCGTACTATGCAAGAAAAAGCTGAACTTTTTAAGCTTACCGGAGGAGTACATAGTTGTGCTTTGGCTGATAAGCAGGGTTCTATAATATTGTTTACTGAAGATGTTAGCCGTTATAACACTATCGATAAAATATTAGGAGAAGCGTTTTTGAAGGATATACCAAGAGGGAATGCCCTAATTCTAACTTCTTGTCGAATAACTTCTGATATTCTAATAAAAATTGCTTTTGGTGAAATACCTATTATTATCTCTCGAGCAGCTCCTACAGATAAAGCTGTGGAATTAGCAAAAAAAACAGGAATAACTTTAGTGGGTTTTGTTCGAGGAGAAAGAATGAATATTTATACTTACCCCGAACGGGTAGAAGTTTAATTAATTGATATAAGGAATGATTGGACAGATTATGCCAGAAGAAGAGATAATTATTGCTATTGATCCAGGAACTAAAAAGTGTGGTTATGCAGTGGTAGATTCTAATTCGGGTGTTTTACAAAGAGAAGTTATTTCCATAGAGGAGACAACAAAGGTTATCGAAAATAGTTTAAATATCTACCAGATAGATAAAATTGTTTTAGGAAACGGTACTAATTACAAAAGCATAGAAGAGAGTTTAAAAAACCACTTTTCGCAATTAAAGATAATTCTAATTGAAGAAAAGTTTAGCACTTTGGGGGCAAGGAAAAAATACTTCGAAGCACATCCGCCCCAAGGTATTTTTAAATTTATTCCTTTGTCTTTAAGAGTTCCGCCTGGTCATTATGATGATTTTGCAGCAGTGCTTTTAGCAGAAAAGTATTTTAAAATTAGTCGTTAGCATAGAATATAGCGTTTAGCGTATAGAAAAACAGTATATAGTATGTAGTATTTAGTAAAGAAAAAAAAGATAGAGAATAGCAAAAAGCAGTAGAAAAAGAGAAAAAGAGGTAGGGGCTCGATTCATCGAGCCCGCCAGAAAAATCACCATAACAATACGGGTCGGACAAATCCGACACATTAAAGCGATATTTTAAATGAAATAGTTTTGAATTTTGAATTATGGTTTTTTGATTTTAGCTTTAACTTTTTAGCTTAATTGAGACAAGTATCTTGCTAATCCAATACTATACGCTACCCGCTCTACGCTATACGCTATAATACGAGATACGAATAAAATTTTGAGAATAAATTAAAATTTATTAATTAAAACATTTTAATTATAATATTGTGGAGGGAAAGAAAATTGACCAAAGTAAAAGTTTTTACCAATATTTTAAAAGCTAATGATAGTATAGCTCAAAGAAACAGAGATATGTTTAATAAAAATAAAGTTTATACCATTAATTTAATGAGTTCTCCCGGATCCGGAAAGACCAGTCTTTTGGAAAGGACCATAGAATCACTAAAAAATGAATTAAAGATTGCAGTGATAGAAGGAGATCTTCAAACCACTAATGATGCTGATAGGATAGGGAAATATGATATTCCGGTGACTCAAATAAATACTGACGGAGCTTGCCATCTTGATGCTAATATGGTAGATGGTGTATTAGATAACTATAATTTTAAAGAAACGAACCTTTTTGTTATTGAAAATGTGGGTAATTTAGTTTGTCCGGCAGGATTTGATTTAGGAGAAGATGATAGAGTAGTTATGGTGAGTATACCCGAAGGAGATGACAAGCCTATAAAATATCCGTTGATATTCCGTAGAGCAAATGTGGTTTTAATAAATAAGATTGATTTATTAGCTTATACAAATTTTAATATGGTTAAAATAAAAAAAGATGCTTTAAATATAAATCCTAATTTAAAGATATTTGAAATTTCTTGTCAAACAGGGGAAGGATTAGATGACTGGTTCGATTGGTTAAAAGAACAGGTGAAAAATAAGTTAGCTGGTTAATTTGGTTACCCAGTTACCCAGTTTACTAGTTGGCCAGTTAAATACTCGTTAGTATATCGTATCGAGTACCATGTGAAGAAACCCATAGTTCAGAATCTTAAACATCTTTCTTTAATTTTAAATTTTGAGTTATGGCTTTACGTTTTGCGCTTTTCTTTTTTCGCTATATAATATATGCTATCATCTAACATACTAAATACATTTTGTATTTTATACTATATATTTGATTAGAAAGTAGTTATTCAATGAAGATTAGAAAAAATATAATTATTAAAGGCATTGTACAGGGGGTCGGCTTCCGACCCTTTATTCATAAATTAGTGCAAAATTATAATCTATCAGGTTGGGTACTTAATTCAAATCAAGGTGTAGAAATAGAAGTTGAGGGAAAAACAGAAGAGATAAATAGTTTTGTTAACAATATAAAAAAGAAACTCCCTCCTTTGGCCAGGATTGAAAAGATAGAAGTAAACCAACTTCCCTTAATAGGTTATAAAGGGTTCTCCATTAAGAAAAGTATAGTTAAAAAAGAGAGTAGTTTTGTCTTGGTCTCACCGGATATAAGTATATGTGAAGACTGTTTGCAAGAATTATTTGATCCTTATAATCGACGTTTCCGTTATCCTTTTATTAACTGTACTAACTGTGGTCCTCGTTTTACCATTATTAAAGATATCCCCTATGATCGGAAAAAGACTACGATGAGTAATTTTAAAATGTGCTCTTTGTGTCAGGGAGAGTATGATAACATAAAGGATAGAAGATATCATGCTCAACCAAATGCCTGTGCCGATTGTGGTCCGCAGGTATCTTTTTACCAAAATAAAATAAAATTAGAAGGCATTGACCCCATAGAAGAAGCTGCTAAACTTTTAAAAGAAGGGAAAATTGGTGCGATTAAAGGATTGGGAGGTTTTCATTTAGCTTGTGATGCCACCAATAATAAAGCAGTTGCAAGATTACGACGGTTAAAAAATAGAGAGGCTAAACCCTTTGCTATAATGTCTTTTAATTTAGAAAAAATTAGGCAATATTGTAAACTCGGGGAAAAAGAAAAAGAATGGTTGGTGAATCGGGCTCGCCCCATTGTCCTTTTGCAAAAAAAGGAGGATAGCTTGATCTCACCATTGGTAGCTCCGCGTAATAATTATTTGGGAGTAATGTTACCCTATACCCCCCTTCATTATCTATTATTAAAAGATAATTTTACCGCTTTGGTAATGACCAGTGGCAATATTACTGATCAGCCAATAATTGCTGATAATCTGGAAGCCATGGAGAAGTTAGACGGGATAGTTGATTTTTTTCTTTCCTATAATAGAGATATATTTAACCGCTGTGATGATTCTGTAATAAAAATTATAAATAATGATAATGTGTTTTTTCGAAGATCAAGAGGATTTGTACCCAACCCTATAATTCTTGATTTCAAGTTAAAAGAAGTGTTGGCTTTGGGAGGGGAATTAAAAAATACCATTAGTTTTTCTAAGGAGAATTACATTTTTCTCAGTCAATATTTGGGGGACCTAAGGAGCGTAGAAACTTTGGAATTTTTTAAAGAGTCTATAAAAAGTTTTAAAAAAATGTTTAGAGTAAAGCCTGAAATTATTGCCTGCGATCTTCATCCCGATTACCTCTCTACCCAATATGCAGAGGAAATAAAAATTAAAGAGGGATTAAGAGTAGTAAAAGTTCAACATCATCATGCCCACATAGTAAGTTGTATGGCCGAAAATAAAGTTAAGGAAAAACTAATTGGGGTGGCTTATGATGGAACTGGTTACGGAGATGATGGTAACATATGGGGAGGAGAATTTTTATTGTGTGATTTGAAAAAATATTTTCGAGTAGGCCATTTAAAATACTTTCCCTTGCCCGGGGGAGATAAGGCTATTGTAGAACCCTGGAGGATGGCGTATAGTTATTTATATTCTATCTATGGCCCAAAGGCAAAAACACTCGATATAAATTTTATCCGCAGAATAGATTATGATAAATTATCTATTATTGAAAAGATGATCGATAAAAATATAAATTCTCCACTTACTTCCAGTTGTGGACGTCTCTTTGACGCAGTATCCTCGTTAATTGGGATAAGAGATGAAATAAGTTATGAGGGGCAGGCGGCTATGGAATTGGAATCGTTCTGTGCATCCGGAATAACAGGGAGATATAAATTTAATATAGACAAAGAAGAAGAGAAATTTATTATTAACCCTCAAGAAATTTTTATAGATATAATTGCAGACCTTAAAAAGGGGTTAGACAAAAAGGTAATGGCTACCAAATTTCACAATACCGTAGCTAAATTTACGGTAGATTTATGTGGTAAAATAAGAGAAAATACCGGAATTAATGAAGTTGCTTTAAGCGGAGGGGTATTTCAAAATAAATATTTAACCGAAAAAGTTGTATTCTTATTAGAAGATAAGGGATTTAAAGTATATATACAGAGGAAGGTTCCCCCTAATGATGGGGGCGTATCTCTGGGGCAGGCAGTAGTTGCGGGAAGTTAATAACGTAGAGCGGGTAGCGTTTAGCGGATAGAAAATTAGTTAGCCAGTTAGCCAGTTTACCAGTTAATAGGTTCCAGGCTGCAGGTTTCAAGATTATTTAGTTAACCTGTTTACCAGTTACCTGGTTGCCCAGTTATAAGATATAAGATAAAATAAAACCGCAGAACAGGCGTCTTGCTTGTCACGGTAGGGGTTCGATTTATCGAACCCGTCCGTTTCTTCTGTCATTCCTGCGAAAGCAGGAATCTATTTAAATGTCATTGCGTGTCTCGATTTGTTAGGGTACAGCAATCTAATCTGAAAATTGATTTTATTTATCTAAAAACTAAAAACGAATAACTAAAAACCAGTCTTCTAATTTAATCGGTCAATCGGTCAATTAATCTTAATCTTAATCGGTCAATTGGAGAATTGGTCAATTGGTCAATTAATTTATAGCCTGCATTTAAAGGGAGGAAAGAAAATGTGTTTAGCAATACCGGGAAAAGTTAAGAAAATATTTGATGACCATACAGCGGAAATAGAAATCGGGGGAATTGTTAAGAATGCGAGTTTAGATCTAATTCCTCAAGTTATAGTGGGTGATTATGTTCTTTTACATGCCGGTTTTGCCATTGAAGTTATTGACCAAGAAAAAGCTTTGGAAATATTTAGGGCCTGGGAGGGGAAGATAGATTGAGATATGTTGACGAGTATAGAAATAAAGAAATAGCTCAGAAAATACTCCGGAAAATTAAAAGTATTTCTAAAAAAAAGATTAATTTAATGGAGGTTTGCGGAACTCACACCGTAGCCATATTTAGAAATGGCATTAGAAAAATTCTACCCTCAAATATCAATCTTATCTCCGGGCCGGGTTGCCCGGTATGCGTCACCCCCATTCCTTATATTGATGAAATAATTGCTCTATCCAAAAAAGATAATTTTATTATAACTACTTTTGGAGATATGATCAGGGTTCCTGGCTCCACCTCTACTTTAGAAAAAGAAAAGAGCGATGGAGCAGATATCAGGATCGTTTACTCTACTTTAGATGCTTTAAAGATCGCTCAGGATAATTCCTCTAAAGAAGTTGTATTTATGGGAGTGGGATTCGAGACAACTTCTCCTACCATTGCCAGTGCTGTACTAAAAGCACAAAAAGAAAAGATTAGCAATTTTTCCGTTTTGAGTGTAGCAAAAATTATGCCTCCTGCAATGAAAGCCTTATTAGAAGGTAAAGAAGTAAACATTGATGGATTTATCTGTCCTGGGCATGTAAGTGCGATTATTGGGAGTCAACCCTATAGCTTTATTACTACTCAGTATAAAATCCCCTGCGTTATCTGCGGATTTGAGCCTCTGGATATCCTACAGACTATTTATATGTTAGTTAAACAGATTGAAGATGATAGAGCAGAAGTAGAAATACAGTATGAACGAGCAGTTAAACCTGAAGGGAACAAGGTTGCTTTGGATAAAATTAATGAAGTGTTTAAGGTAGTTGATTCCGATTGGAGAGGGATGGGCAATATTTCTCTTAGCGGTTTAGAAATAAAAGATAAATATGAACAATTTAATGCTAGAAAATTCGAAGTAGAAATAGAAAAAACTAAAGAACCTAAGGGGTGCCGTTGTGGAGAGGTACTAAGGGGAGTGATAATTCCACCAGAATGTCCTCTTTTTAGGAAAGTTTGCACTCCTGAAAACCCACAAGGGGCATGTATGGTTTCCGCCGAAGGTACTTGTGCCGCCTATTATAA
>CAZXYB010000002.1:0-8815 GCA_964644855.1 uncultured Atribacterota bacterium
GGAGGAAACAGGTTACAGGGTACGGTGAAAATTGACGGAGCAAAAAATTCAGCTTTGTCTATTATGGCGGCAACTTTATTAACTAAAGATGTTTGTATTTTAAGGAATGTCCCTCGTCTTACAGATGTCGATATTATGGCTAAAGTTATAAGGAAGTTAGGGGTTAATGTGGAATGGAAAGAAGATAATACCCTCTATATTGATTCTGATGATTTTAATAATTGTGAAGCTCCTTACGAATTGGTTAAAATGATGAGAGGCTCTATTTTAGTAATGGGGCCGCTTTTGGCTCGTTTAAAAAGAGCAAAGATATCTTTACCCGGGGGCTGTGCTATTGGTGCTCGTCCGGTTGATTATCATTTAAAAGGATTTGAGGCTTTAGGCGCTCAAGTTGAAATGGAAAAAGGTTATATTGAAGCGAAAGTTAATAAATTAAAAGGAGACGATATATACTTGGATTTCCCCAGTTTGGGAGCGACCGAAAATATAATGATGGCTGCCTCTTTGGCGGAAGGCTTAACTACAATTGAAAATGCAGCCAAAGACCCTGAAGTAGTGGAATTAGGGCATTTCTTAAATAAGATGGGAGCTAAAGTTGAAGGATTAGGAACTGATTTAATAAAAATAGACGGAGTAAAAAAATTACATGGAGTTGATTATACTATAATCCCTGACCGCATTGAAGCAGGTACCTATATGGTAGCTGCGGCTATCACGGGCGGAGATGTTTTAATAGAAAATGCCGATCCGTTATTATTAAAACCATTGGTAGTAAAGTTAGAAGAAACAGGGGTACAAATTGAGTTAGAAAAGAATTTGATTAAAGTAACAGGACCAGACAGAGTTAAAGCAGTAGATATTAAAACTTTACCTTTCCCTGGATTCCCAACCGATATGCAGCCCCAATTTATGGCTTTATCCTGTGTAGCAAAAGGTACCAGTGTTATTACCGAAACAGTATTTGAGAAAAGATTTGTTCATATCGGTGATTTAAAAAGGATGGGAGCGGATATTAAAGTAGAAGGGCACAGTGCTATTATTAAAGGAGTAAAAAAGTTAAGTGCTGCTCCGGTAATGGCTTCAGATCTAAGAGGCGGAGCAGCTTTGATATTAGCAGGTTTAGTAGCAGAAGGAACCACCGAGTTAAGCAGAATATATCATCTAGATAGAGGATATATAAAGTTAGAGGAAAAACTAACTTCTTTAGGTGCGGATATTAAGAGAGTGAAAGAGTGAATTAGTTAGCTAGTTACTTGGTTGCCTGGTTAATTAGTTAAATTCAAGTAGATAAAGATTTGTCGAAAACTAAAAACCAACTAACCAGTTAACTAATTAACCAACTAACTAAATAGGGAGAGGAGAAGATAAACATGCTGGGAATGGACAGAAGTCTGGGTATAGATTTGGGTACCGTAAGTGTCTTAATCTATCAGAAAGGGAAAGGAATTGTCCTTCAAGAACCTTCCGTAGTCTCTATTTTAAGAGATAGCGGAAAAGTTTTAGCTGTGGGAGAAGAAGCCAAACAAATGTTAGGGAAGACACCGGGGAACATAATTGCTATTCAGCCTATGAAGAGTGGAGTTATCGCTGATTACGAGATAACAGAAAAGATGTTGAGTTATTTTATCAGAAAAGTTTGTGGTAATAGTAAGGTGTTTCGTCCTCAGGTAGTAATTTGTGTACCGTCGGGAGGAACAGAAGTAGAAAAAAGAGCAGCGATAGAAGCAGCTATGCAGGCTGGAGCAAGGAAAGCTTATTTAATCGAAGAACCGATGGCGGCAGCTATCGGGGCCGGTTTAGATATCAGTGAACCTTATGGCAATATGATTGTTGACGTGGGGGGAGGAACCGCAGATATTGCCGTTATCTCTTTAGGTGGAATTGTGGTAAGTGAATCATTGAGAGTAGCGGGTAATGATTTTGATGAAGATATTATTAGATATATTAAAGAAAAATACAGGTTAATGATTGGTGAAAAAACTGCTGAAACTTTAAAGATTGAAATTGGTGCCGCAATGGAATTAGAAGAAGAATTGTTTAGCAAAATAAGAGGAAGAGATTTGGTATCCGGGTTGCCCAAGAGTCTTTCGATCGGTTCTAACGAAGTACTAAAAGCCATATCTTCTTCATTAAAGACAATAATAGAGGGAGTTAAAACAGTTATGGAAAAAGTTCCTCCTGAACTGGCTGCTGATATTGCCGATAAAGGAATTATTACCACCGGTGGAGGGGCATTGTTGAGAAATTTCGATAATCTATTAACTGAAGTGACTGGGATACCAGTTTATTTAGCTGAAAACCCAATTTCTTGTGTAGCTTTAGGAGCGGGGAAAGTTTTGGATAATATCCATGTGCTTAGAAGTGGATTAGTAAGTTCGTACAAGTAACTAGTCGTTAGCATATAATTAGCGTATAGCGGGTAGCGTTTAGCGTATAGTTTTGAATTAATAAGATGCTTATACTAATTAAAATAAAAAGTTAAAACTAAAAACGAAAAACTAAAATTTAAAACTCAAAACTTTTTCATTCAAAACATTGTTTTTAATGTAGGGGTCGGATTTATCCGACCCGGAGTATTATTGAAATTTTTTTCACGGACTCAATGTATCAAGTTTATTTAATTCAACGTAGCTTGTCGTGTTGTTATTAAATGCTAACGACTATTCACTATTCACTAACGACTAAATATAAAGAAGGTAAAAAGTGAAGATAAAATTAAATAAAAATATTTGTATAACAATTATATTTATTTTATTAATTTTATTTAGTACGGGAATAAATTTAGCTTTTAGCCAGACTGCTTTTATGTCAGTTTCAGAGATAAAGCCAGGGATGGAAGGGATAGGAAAAACCGTTTTTCATGGAACGCAGATAGAAACTTTTCAGGTAGATATCATAGATATAGTTAAAGGTGAAGGGAGTATAAATTATTTTATTTTAGCTAATTTAAACGGAAATAAGATTGAAGAAAGTGGCGGTATTTCAGCGGGAATGAGCGGCAGCCCGGTCTATATAGATGGCAGATTAATTGGAGCCGTATCTTATGCCTGGGAAATGAGCGAACACAACCTCTGTCTTATCACCCCTATTCAGGAGATGTTAGAAATATTTGATCTCCCCTATGAAGACAATCAGACCGTATTGCAAGAATATAAAATTGATAATTCTTTATATTTTACAGAGGAAAAGACCAACAAAATAATTGTTAAAAATATTTTGCAAAATAGTAGTTTTCAAGGAGTAGCAGACCAAGAGGAAATTATCTTTTCCCCCGTAGTTTCACCGATTATTATAAATGGTATTAGGGGTAGAAATTTAGAGAGATTAAGCAGTTCTCTAAAAAAAATTAACCTTATACCCATTCAAGGAATTGGGTTTAACGAAAATAGTGATTTGAACTTTCAAGAGGTAGGAGAAAGGCCTTCTAATAAAATAGAAGCTGGTTCAGCCATAGGAATACAATTGACTCGGGGAGATGTCAATATTACCTCTATCGGAACATTAACTTATCGAGAAGGAGATAAAATTCTGGCTTTAGGACACCCTTTTTTAAATAAGGGTGAAGTTTCGTTCCTTCTTTCTGCAGTGTATGTTTATTATAGCTTTCCCAATCTAGTTATGCCCTTTAAATTAGGTTCTTCTATAAATTTAGTGGGGAAAGTCGTTCAGGATAGAGAGGCAGGTATATCAGCCATACTGAATTCTTATCCCCGGATTATTCCGCTTAAAATACAAGTAACAGACGTTAATTCAAGATTACACTACCAGATGGAAGTCCAGATGATAAATGATTATGATCTAATGGAACCGCTGGTTTCTAATATAACCGTGCAGGCTATAGATAATGCTCTGGACAGGATTGGAGTAGGAACTGCTCAGATAGAAATAAGGATAAAAGGGAAAAAAGAAGGACAAGAACTTTTCCGGAAGAATATGTATTACAGTTCAGATGACATAGCCATACAGGCAACTTCCGAAATTCCAGAAATTATAGATTTAATCGTAAATAATTATTTTGAAATAGTTGATTTGACGGCGATAAATATTGATATTAAAATAGATAATAAAAGAAAAATTGGCAGGGTAGAGGAAGTTGTATTAGAAGATTCCTCAATTAAAACGGGAGATTACCTTAAAGCGAAAATTAAAATTAAACCTTTTCGAGGAGAGTTAATCGAAAAGATGATGACTATTCAAATCCCTTCAGATACACCTCCAGGCGAAGCTTTATTAATGGTAAATGGAGGAGCAGAGTTAGACAATCAACAAGAAGAGTTTGTTAATAGCAATAAACAGGGTTGTAAAAGTTTAGAAGAGATCCTTAAGGATATTTCTGATCGGCCAAGGGGCAATCAAATTATCGGAGAGGTAATTATATATTCTAATGAATTGTCTAGCGAAGAAAATATTAGTAATGGTGATCTAACCAAAGAGAAAGAAAAAGAAAATTTACTGGTTTCTGAGATTGAAACAGATATGGTTATAGAAGGATATCTGGAGGTTTCTTTTGCAATATTAGAAAATAAATTAGTCGTTAGTGAATAGTGAATAGTCGTTAGCAATAAACGCAAAATGCAAAACTAGTTTTTGGTTTATGGTTTTTAGTTTTTAGATAAGGAAATTAGTTTTCAGTTAATAGTTGCAAGATGTAAGGTACACAGTTTATTCAAATTTACAGTCGCTTAATCAATTCAGTTAACTTGTTTTGATTTTATTTCCTTAACTAAATAACTAGGTAACTAGCTAACCAGCTAACCAAATCAATTAATGGGGTTGAAAGATGAAAATAGTAGCTTTAATTGCAGCTGCCGGTAAAGGGAAAAGGATGAATGCTAGAATAAGCAAACCCTTCATTCCTATTTCGAGCAAGCCAATTTTAGCCTACACTATCGAGAAATTTGAAAAATGTAAACTAATTGATAAAATATATCTTATAGTTAATCCTAAAGAAAAGGAAATGTGTTACAAAAGTATAATATTAAGATATAACTTTTCCAAAATTCAAGAATTAGTTGATGGAGGAGAGACCAGGCAGGATTCAATATATAATGGCCTTAAGGCGCTGGATAAAGACACGGATATAGTAGTGGTTCACGATGGTGCACGTCCTTTAGTTGAAGAAACTATCATTCAGGATTCAATTGAAAATGCACAGAAATACGGAGCAGCGATTGCAGTTATTCCCATTAAAGACACTGTAAAAAAAAGTGAAAATAATTTTTTTATAAATAAAACTCTTAATCGAGAAGAGATATGGAGAGCTCAAACTCCCCAAACTTTCAAATATGATATAATTTTATCTGCCTATCATCAGGCTTGCAAAGATAAATATTTAGCTACAGACGATGCCGCAATTGTGGAAAGATATGGGCATAAAGTAAAATTGATAATAGGTTCGGAGGAAAATATTAAAATAACTACTCCCTTTGATATAATTGTAGCGGATATTTTTCTAAAGAAAGGATTTGGATTTAAGTTTAAATTATGAATAAAATTGAGATAGATAGCTATTCCAAGATAAATCTGACTCTACACATACTGGGGAAGCGTCAGGATGGATATCATGATATCGAGACCATAATGCAATCTGTTAACCTATCTGACAGAATATTTATCAAGAAAGAAAAGGAAGGAATAAAGATAAAGTGTAGTCATCCTCTAATTCCTGTCGATACCCAAAGTTTAACCTATCGGACAGCAGAGAAGATTCTTAACCGGTATAGAGTAACAAAGGGAGTCAGAATAGAAATTGATAAAAAAATTCCTTTAGCCAGTGGGATGGCGGGTGGGTCTGCTAATTCCGCTTCCATTTTGGTGGGAATAAATAAACTTTTTACCTTAAATTTAAGCAATAAAGATTTAAGAGAAATAGGAGAAGAATTAGGGATGGATGTCCCCTTTTGTATACAGAATGGTACTGCCCTTGCTTATCATAGGGGAGAAAAAGTAACTCCTCTATCCTCGATTAATCCAGCACTGTGGACTATAATAATAAATTCTGGTTTTGAAATACCCACCAAGTGGGCCTATAACAATCTTGATTTGGAACGGATTAAGAAGGAGAAAAACAATACCAAAGCCATGCTTAAAGCCTTAAAAGAGAGAGAGCTTCAGGGGATTACAAAAAATCTATTTAATTCTTTCGAAGGGCTAATAATTAAAAAATATCCGGAAATTGGAAAAATTAAAGATAGATTGATAGAAGAAGGTGCCATAGGGGCACTTATGTCTGGAAGCGGTCCTACGGTTTTTGGAATAGCTCAAAATAAAGAACAGGCTTTAAAAATTTACGAAAAATTAAAATTAGAATATAAATTAATCTGGGTAGTGCAGACTGTTTAGTTAACTAGTTACGTGGTTACTTGGTTAATTGGTTAGCTAGTTAAGAAAAGAGAAGATAAAAAACAGGAGTCTGAAGATAAAACAGTATCGAGTATATAATATGTAGTAAAGAAGAAAAGTGTAGAGCGGAAAGAGGAACAGTGATAAGTAATGAATAATAAGGGGAAAGAGTTAGCTGGTTCGTCAGTTAACTTGCTATTTCTTTAGTTAACCAGTTAACCAACTAACCATGTAACTAAGTAACTAATAGTGAGGTAAATTCATGCGGGTAGGTTTTGGATATGATGTTCATCCTTTAATTCTGGGGAGAAAATTAATTTTAGGAGGAGAAGTTATTCCTTATCAAAAGGGTTTGGATGGACATTCAGATGCCGATGCCTTAGTTCATTCTTTAATAGATGCTTTATTGGGGGCAGCAGGTGAAGGAGATATCGGTCAACATTTCCCGGATAATGATGAACAATATAAAGATATTTCAAGTCTAAAGTTATTGGAAAATACTTATGAAATATTAAAAAATAACAAACTTACCATAAATAATATAGATGTTTCCGTAGTAATAGAAGAACCACGAATTGCACCTTTTATTATGAGCATGAAAAATAATATAGCCCAAGTTTTAAAAACATCTCCCGGAAAGATAAATATTAAAGCTACAACTAATGAGAAGTTGGGCTTTATTGGGAGAGGAGAGGGCGTAGTTTCTTATTGTGTGGTTAGTTTGAACGAGTACACAAAAAAACAGTAAATAAGTGATGAGTAATGAGTGATAAGGAAATGAGATAGATAGTTAATTGGTTACCCAGTTACCCGGTTGTTTACCAGTTGGCCAGTTAATATTAATTAGCCAATTCACCTATTCACCGATTAGTCAATTAAAGATATAAGTAGCAAGATGTAAGTTATTAGTTTTTATGAAGTAGAAGCGTATATAACTAGTTAGCCGGTTAGTTAGTTAACAAATCGATATCGAACTAGCTAACTAGTTCACAATATGAGTGATACTATTATATTAGAAAGGGGATAAATAATGAAGGAAAAGAAAGATCAGATAAAAAATGATAAAATAGAAAAAGAGAAAGAGATAAAAGAAAAAAAGGTACAGAAAGAGGAGAAAAAAGAGACAAAGGGAAAAGTTAAAGAAGAGGGAAAAGAACAAGAAGAACATTTTAAGGAACCTGACTTGCCTGTTCTTTTTGTTTGGTTTATAAGTATGTTGAGCGGAAAAGCCTGGGAGTATCTGGGTCTCATTATGAATCCCGAGACTAAAGAAATTAATAAAGATTTAAAAAAAGCTAAAATTGCTATAGATACAGTAGCATTTTTATATGATCAGGTTAAAGATGATTTAAACCCGGAAGATTTTAAGCGGATTGAAAATTTACTGGCAAATTTAAGAATGAATTATGTGGAGAAGTTAAAAGAATCATGAGATTAAAGAATTAGCAAGAACAAAATGGGGAGGGTGCAATAATAATGGAAAAACATTTACATAAAATCGGTCTAAGTTTATTGATACTATTTTTAATATTAATTTTGGGAAGTGCAATAATTTATGCCCAAGATTATCAGACCTATTATAAAAATGGATACGAATATTTTCTTCAGGGAAAATATGAAATGGCCGAGCAATCTTATAAGAAGGCCATAGAACTAAACCCTGATTTCGAGAATGCCCATTACTGGCTGGGAAAGGTATATAAACAGATAGGTGATTACAATCAGGCGATACAACAGTGGAAAGAGGTTTTAAGAATTAACCCGGGGAATCAATATGCCTTTCAATATTTGTTAGGTAGTTTTAAGAGCATCGCCCGGGTTCAATCAGATGAGGCAAATGATTATTTAGATGAAGGAATTAAAATAATCGGAAATCCGGAAGAGTATCTTTTTAAGGGAGATGCTCCTTCTGTAAACAGTTTATTAGGTGCAGTCCCTTATTTTAGAAGAGCAGCCAGTATAGAACCGAATTTATTAGAAGCTTTTTACTGGATAAGTGAAACTTATCGAGTTTTAGGAGAAAAAAGCACCTGGCAGTTTACTAATTTAGCTATAGAAAATTATAAAAAAGTTATCGATATAGAAGGAGTAGCTAACCCAATCTCCTTTGAGCATCCCTCAGTATATTGGCATTCTTATGTGCAATTAGCCAAAATTTATAGTTCTTTGGGATTGAAAGATAAAGAGGAAAAACTGTGGCTTCAGTTGGAGAAAGCAAGATCACTCCCCTATAAACAGGTTTTAGAAGGAAAAGGGCATTTTGGTTTTGGCTATCCTTCACGAATAGAAGTTAACTTTAAAGATGGAGATAAAATAGAGAGCTGGAGCTATCCGGAGAAGGATATTACTTTTATAGTAATCAATGGAGAAGTAGAGGGTGAGAAAGGGAAAGAGCCCGAACAGGGTGAAATAGAAATAAAAGCTGAAGAAAGTATACCGGAAGAGAAAGATAACTAGCGTATAGCGTTTAGCG
>CAZXYB010000002.1:8915-14959 GCA_964644855.1 uncultured Atribacterota bacterium
ACTAACGACTAGTTTAAGGAGGAAGAATAATTTTTAAGAAAAAAGTGAGTATCAAGCGTTTGGGAATAATGGGTGGAGTATTTGACCCCATACATTGTGGACATTTATTTGCAGCTGAAGAAGCAAGGGTTGAATTTAAGTTAGATGAAGTAATATTTGTACCCTGTCGTCAGCCTGCCCACAAAAGAGAAAATGATATATCTGACCCCGAAGATAGATATTTAATGACAGTCTTGGCTACTAGTAATAACCAATTTTTTGAAGTTTCCAAAGTTGAACTCAATAGACCGGGACCTTCTTATTCCATAGACACTGTTAAAGAATTTTTAAAGAAATATAGCCATGGAGCTAAAATATTTTTTATCACCGGGGCCGATGCTTTTTTAGAGGTAGATTCCTGGTATAAAAGTGAGGAATTAATTAAACTTTGTCAGTTTGTGGCTGCAACCCGGCCGGGATATGATTTGAGTAAATTAGATGAAAAATTTAAAAAAATTATTAAAATTATAGAAATTCCTGCCTTGGCTATATCCTCTACTGATATCAGAAGAAGAGTGAGAGAGGGGAAAAGCATAAAATATTTACTCCCTCAAGAAGCGGAAGAATATATTTACAAAAAAGGACTATATCGTAAAATGTAACATTTATTGCCTGACACAAAATGTTAGATTTTATTTCAGAACCTCTTAAGATAAGAGATAGGAGATAAAAGTGGATATCGATTTAATAAAGATAAGGTTAAAAGAGATGCTGGGCGAAGAGAGATTGGAGCATTCGGTTAATACTTCTAAGGTTGCCCGCAAGTTAGCTATAAAATATGATTATGATGCAGATAAGGCCGAAGTCGCCGGATTATTACATGATTGTGCTAAGGATTTAGATTATAAAACTTTAGAAAAAATGGTATTAGAATATAATATCGAACTTGATGAAATTATTCGTAAAATTCCTAAATTGTTACACCCCTTGGTTGGGGCAGTTATCGCAAAAAAGGAATTTAACATTCAAGATCCCGTTATTTTAGAAGCAATAAAGGCACACAGTACCGGTGCAGCACAAATGTCCCTTTTAGATAAAATAATTTATTTGAGTGATAAGATTGAACCTTTAAGAAATATGAATAGAGTGGAAGAAGTCAGAAAAATGGCGAAAATAAATTTAGACAGAGCAGTCTTAATGGCTCTAAACATGGGATTACTGTATCTGATAAGCAAAGATTTGTTAATTCATCCTGTTTCTATTGAAGCCAGAAACAATATCCTAAGCAAGGTGGTTTTTGTTTAATGTATGAAAATAATTTAGGGGAAAGTACAAGAAGGGATAGAGGAAGAAGGCTACAAAAGAAAAAAGACAAAAAGGTAATCTTAATTACGTTTTCTGTCCTATTGTTAGTTGCCCTAATATTTTTCTTAAAATATTTTGGAATATTTCCCTTCAGCTCTGACATAATGTCTTACAAGCGAGTAAATATCTTAATTGTAGGCTGTGATGAGATTGAAAATCATGGACGTGCGGATACTATTGTTTTCTTAAGTATTTCCCCAAAAACTAAAGATGTTCTTATCCTATCCATCCCCAGAGATACCAGGGTGGAAATTCCAGGAAGAGGAGTAGATAAGATAAATCATGCTTATGCCTTTGGAGGAAAAAAATTGATATCTGAAACTGTTACTTCCTTTTTAGATTTACCGATTAATTTTTATGTAGTGGCGGATTTTAATGGATTTGTTAATATTATTGATGAATTAGGGGGGGTAGAAATTGATATAGAGAAAGAGATGCACTATGTGGATGAGGCAGGAGGGGTGGAAATAAATCTTTACCCGGGGAAGCAAATATTAGATGGAGAAAAGGCCTTGCAATACATAAGATTCAGGCACGATAAATTAGGCGATTTAGGTCGAATAAAAAGGCAACAAAAATTAGCCTTAGCAGTAATAAAAAAAATGATGAATTTTGATTCTATAACTAAAATTCCGCAGATATCTGAAGGGATGGAAGGATATATTGAGACTAATATAAGGTTACAAGACACTATTGCTTTAGCTAATTTATTTAAAGGTATGAATCAAGAAAAGTTTAAGGTTGAAACCGTTTATGGTGAACCAGTTTACATTGAGGGAATTAGTTACTTAGAACCGGATGTGGAAGAAGTACGAGAAAGGGTGAAATCACTGATGTATAGTAAAAATAGCGGGATGAAAGTGGAAGTTTTGAATGGAAATGCTATGACGGGAATTGCTCATAAAATAGCTAAAGATTTAGAATTGCAGGGATTTGAAATTGTAAATCTTGGCAATGCAGACAATTTTGATTATGAAAAAACTAAAATTATAGTATATTCAAAAGAAGTAAATTTAAATAACGAATTTAAAAAACTATTTAATGATTTTGAAATTGTTAAAGAATATCAAACCAATGCTAATTTAGATTTGGTTATAATATTAGGGAAGGATATGATAGAATAGCGTGGAGCGTACAGCGTTTAGCGTATAGCGTATAGCGAAAAACGAAAAGCGCAAAATGCAAAGCCATAGCTTAAAATTTAAAATTTAAACATATAGTATTGTATATTGAGTTTTATATGTCTTATCTCGCATGCTATGTAGCAAAAATGAAAAACCAAAGAAGCAAAAAAAGAATTTAAAATTTAATATTGAGAAAAAAGGTTTTGAATTTTGAATTATGGTTTTTGGCTTTTAACTTTAAGTTTTTAATTTAATTAGGACAAGTATCTTATTAATCTAAAACTATACGCTAAACGCTACCCGCTCTACGCCATGCTATACATTAACGACTAGAATTAACTGGACAACTGGTAAACAGGGTAACTGGGTAACCAGGAAACTATCTAACAAAAAGGGAGGTGATGTTTTTGAACAAGAAACCATTAGCTATTGCAAAAATAGTTGCAGCTGCTGCCGAAGATAAAAAAGCAAAAGATACAGTAATATTAAATTTAAACAAATTGACTTTAATTGCCGATTATTTTGTAATCACCACTGGTGATTCAGAACCTCAGTTAAAGGCAATAAGTAATTTTATTATGAGGAAATTAAAGGAAAACAAAATTAGATTGTTGCATTATGAAGGCAAGCCTGGAACAGGATGGATATTATTGGATTACGGTGATGTGATAGTTCATATATTTTCTAGAGAGAAAAGGGATTTTTATAACCTTGAATATATTTGGCAGGAAGCAAAGAAAATTCACTTAAAAAGAAAGAAAATATTAAAGGAGGAAAAATAATGAGTACAAGTGAAGAAGGCAGGGGGAATTGGATTTTCGGATTAATAATATTAGCTGTTGGCGTTATTTTTATAATTGAAAATTTCACTGATTTAGAGGTATGGGGAAGAGTCTGGAATCTATGGCCGGTAATTTTATTTATTTGGGGAATTAAAGAAATCTGGCAAAATAAGTCCATTTTTTTTGGAGTAATATTAATAGCAATAGGAACCATCTTTTTAGCTAAATATTTTTTCAATTATGTGATTTCAGAAGATATCTGGAAATTTTGGCCTATATTGATAATTGCCCTGGGAATCGATCAAATTTTCAAATCCTTTGGAGGAGTTAGACTTAAAGCTAAAAGGAAAGTAAAAGAAGAAGAAATATAATTACTTTTTGTCTATTTCTTGTTGTCGTCATTTCTTGTTTTTTTACTTTTAATTTCTACTAAAAGAACTACAGCTCCGATACATAAATTAAAGTAAAAAACTACAAATCTCCAGGTTCCTACAAAAAGACCTAAAAAGTGAAGGGGAACAAAGAGGGAAAATAATGAGGCAAAACACACTTCTGCTGTTCCACTTCCGCCTGGTGTAGGCATAAAAGGTAAAATAAAATAGAATATAACTTGCATTACTAATACATGGGAGAAATTAAAATCTAAGTTAAACCCCCAAAGAAGTAGGGGGGCTATTGAAAAAAAAGTGCCCCAGAAGATAATGGTATAGAGGGTAGCTAATAATAATTTTATCCAATTTTCTTTTAGTAGATAAAAATTTTTATGAAATTTTCTAATTTCGAAAATTATTTTATCAGTTAAACGCGATACCTTTTCTTTTTTAAAAAATTTAGAAAGATAAGGAAATTGTTGAATTCTAAAGATTATCTTTATTATCTTTTCTGGGTACCTTACTGCTAAAATGAATAAGCAAATAAGAAAAATAGAAAATAAAATAGCTAAGATGATAAGGATTGCGGAAAAAATAGTATAATTTGTAATTGTTTTGCTAAAGGAGAAAAAAATGATAGGAGTAAGGATCGCAAAGACCAGAGTCTTCAGTAAAGGAATAACCGTGGCTACCATTGTTGCCTTGCCTAAAGGTATTTTATATTTAATACTTTTATTAAATAAATATATTTGAGTGGGCAAAGTACCGGAGAGGAAAGGAGTTATACCTCCGGCAAAGTTACTGATATAATACACTTTTAAAGCTTCAGCAAAGGTGATTTTTTCATTAACTGACTCTATCATCATTTTTATTCTGAATGCATCTATTACAGCAGCAAATACCATTAAAATAAGAGATAAGAAAAGGTATTTTTTGTTAACATAAGAAAAACTTGTCCAGACATTCTGGTTGGTGGTAACAAAAGTAATAACTAAAAAGGCAGTTATTCCAATAATTAAGGAAATTATTATGCCCCTGAGAATTCTTTTTTTATCTAAAATTAACTCGTTCAAATAATCATTCGCTCCTTTTAAATTAGTCGTTAGTGAATAGTAAATAGTCGTTAGTATGAATACAAGACGCAAGATCATTTAATTGATCTATTGAACAATTCACCGATTAGAATTAGTTTGCCAGTCTACCAGTCTACCAATTGCCCAATCGACCAATCTGCCGATTAAAAAAGCATAAAAGATTTACTGTATTTTGTAGGGGAATGTCATTCCCGCGGAAGCGGGAATCTATCTTTTTTTATCTTCTGGCATCCCTCTGTTTTCTTAACCAGTTAACCAAGTAACCAGATAACTAGCCAACTAATTGCAACCTACAAATTAAAGTATAACATGTTTCTATTTATATTTACACTGACCAATAAGAAAGTATCGAGTAAGTAGTATCGAATTAAAAAAGAGAAAAAAAGAAATACAAAAAAGTAATGTTCTTTTTTTTATCTAACTATTCCCCTAAAATTTACACTAGCCAAGAGGTCTTTTTTTTCGAAAATATTACTAATTTTTAAATTTTAGAGTATAATAAATAATATATTAAATCAGAATATTAAATTATTTAAAAGGAAGAAGCATTGATGAAAGGAACTATGGTTAATGTAATTGCCATTTTTTTGGGATGCTCTGTAGGATTCATTTTAAAGAGTAAATTTCCCGAAAAAATTGGGAAAATTGTAATGCAAGCCTTGGGGTTAGCTTCCTTATTAATTGGTATGCAAATGGCTCTTAAAACTGATAATATATTATTGCTAATATTCTCTTTGGTAATAGGCGGGATAATTGGGGAGATAATAGGTATCGAAGAAGGTTTGGAAAGATTTGGGGAAATAATTAAACTAAAATTAAAAAACAATACTACCTCTGAAAGATTTGTAGAAGGATTTGTAACTGCCAGCTTATTATATTGCGTGGGGTCTATGGCTATAATGGGTGCCCTCAAAGAGGGATTAAGTGGTAACCCGGATATACTTTATACTAAATCATTGTTGGACGGAGTTACTTCTATTGCTTTTACTGCGGCTATGGGGGTAGGAGTGGTATTTTCTGCGATTCCGGTTTTTTTATACCAGGGAGGAATTACTCTATTGGCCCGGCTGATTAAGGACTTTCTTTCTCCGGAGATAATAAATGAGATGACCGCAGTGGGAGGAATTTTAATATTAGGGATAGGTTTTGGATTGTTAGAGATAAAAAAGATTAAAATAGGGAATTTATTGCCTGCCATTTTGGTCGCTGCCCTTTTAGCAGCAGTTTTTAACTAAAAAATCTCATAAGGAAAGGTTATTTAACACATTTTTACAAAATTAAATCTTATAAAATATCATTGATTAGATAATCACTTAGTTGTATAATTAA
>CAZXYB010000002.1:15059-29231 GCA_964644855.1 uncultured Atribacterota bacterium
GGATGCAAAAAAGGACTATCAAAGATTTAAATAAAGATCAATTAGCCAGCAAAAGAGTATTGGTTAGAGTTGATTTTAATATTCCTTTAAATGAAAAACTTGAAATTACTAATGACACTAGAATAAAGGCTGCTCTTCCTACTATTAATTATTTAATTTCTCATCAAGCTAAAGTGATTTTGATGAGCCATTTAGGCCGACCCAAAGGGAAAGTGGTTGAGAAATTAAGATTAGACCCGGTGGCCAAAAGATTAAGCGAATTATTAAAACAAAATGTAAAAAAAGTTAATGATTGTATTGGTGAAGAAGTAGAAAAGGCCGTCTTAAATATGCAAAAAGGAGAAGTTGTCTTATTAGAAAATTTAAGATTTTATCCTGAAGAAGAAAAAAATGATTACGAATTTTCTAAAAAATTAGCCAGTTTAGCTGATATTTTTGTAAATGATGCGTTCGGTACTGCCCATCGAGCCCACGCTTCTACGGTAGGAGTGGCAAAAATATTACCTTCTTATGCTGGTTTTTTAATGGCTAAAGAAATAGAAATATTGAGCAATTTGTTGGAGAATCCTGAGAGACCTTTTGTAGTTGTGTTGGGGGGAGCAAAGGTATCCGGAAAAATCGAGGTTGTCCAGAATTTATTGACTATTGCAGATAGAATATTGATTGGCGGTGGAATGAGCTATACCTGTTTAGCCGCTTTAGGATATGACGTAACTAATTTACTATTAGAAGAGTATGATTTAGAAATAGTTAAGAAAATGTTAAAGAAAGCCGAGGAACAGGGGAATAAAATAATTTTACCGATTGATTTAGAAATAGCTAAAGAAGCAACAGAAAAGGCAGAGAGTAAAGTAGTAGGAATAGATAATGTACCTGAGGATGTAATAGGAGTAGACTTGGGTGACAAATCTATGGCTATATTTGAAAAAGAGATTAAAAAGGCAAAGACTGTATTCTGGAATGGGCCAGTGGGAATATTTGAGATAAAAAAATATGCAAAGAAAACTGATAGAATAGCAAAAATATTGGCAGATATGCAGGGGAAAGCCGTAACGATAATCGGTGGTGGAGATTCTATTGCTGCAATCGAAAATGCAGGATTAACAGGGAAAATGACTCATATTTCTACCGGCGGTGGAGCTTCTTTAGAATTTTTAGGCGGGAAAAAACTCCCTGGTATAGAAGTTTTACCAGAAAAATAAAAATATATTTTAATCAAAATCAAAAAAAGGAGGAGCGGTTTTTGATTTATTCTTTAGGAACTGCTCCCTGATTTATCAAGAAACAATTTTTGAATTCTTTGAGTCATTCTTTGCCAGTGAGTCCCTCTCCAGTAATATTTTTTGCAAGAAGGACAATAAACAAACTTGTCTTGAGTTGAAAATACGTAAGGAGGGACATAATTTTTAACTTCTTTTTTATCGATATCTTTAGTAGGGGTGTTGCATAAGGAACAACGAGAAAATATTTTTGAGTTAAGATCAATTTCTAATTTTAATCCCTTTATTATCCCTACCAACTGTTCTTCCCAGTGGTCGCCTTTAACAAACAAGAAATCACAGATATTTCGCCTTTTAATTAGATTAGTGTCTCTAGTGAGCAAAATTCTGCCTTCTTGCCGAGCAGTTAAAATAAGAGATAAATCATCATCGAAGGAAGGATAGGCGGTATCGTAGCCTAAAATGCGCAGCCATTTAGCTAATTTACCCAACATTTTATCAGCTAAAAATTTTATTTCTTCTTCTTTTTTTTCTTTCATTCCTTCTATTTTATTATTTTTCTTCATTTTTCTATATCAAATTTATTCTTAGAATAATTACCTTTTCTTTCTTAATTTATTTTTGTTATATAATTATAAATTAACTAAAAATTATTTCTAAATTATTATAGCATGCAATTATTTAGTTAACCAGTCAAGATAGTCGTTAGTGAATAAACCTAGCGTGGAGCGTATAGCGTTTAGCGTATAGTATGATAAGCGAAATGCTTGTCTTGCATAATTTACAATTTTGATTCTCTTCACCTTAACCTTCTCCCGCCAAAAAGAGAAGGAATAAAGATTATTCCTATATTTTTTTACCATATACTATATACTAATCAGGTTTCTGGATTCTGTCTTCTTCTTTCCTTACTATACGCTAAACGCTACGCCCTGTCCTACGAAATACAATTCATGAGATACAATTTCGTTGTTCGTATCTAGTATCTAGTATCTCGAAAGAAAAATAAATTCAAACACACAACTTTTTTAATTTTTTAATATTCTAACTATTTGTTTTTTACGAGATACGATTCACGAGATACTAATCAGGTTTCTGGATTCTGTCTTCTTCTTTCCTTACTATACGCTAAACGCTGTACGCTCTACGCTAATTATATACTAATTTGGCTTGACAATTCGGATATTTAGTTATATCATTTATATACCCCCATAGGGTATAAAAAAAGTATAGGATAAATTGTCACCATTATGAATGATTCATACTTTAATCAGTTGGAAAAAATAAAAATATTAAGTCGATTAAAAAGGATAGAAGGTCAAATTAGGGGCATCCAGGGGATGATTATTGAGGAAAGACCTTGTTCAGATATTATGGTTCAAATAGCAGCGGCTAAATCAGCTCTTAATCAAGTAAGTAAAGTTATTTTAGAAAATCATGTTAATTCATGGTTTGATTCATCCGTATCTTCCGATGATATCTCTCAGGAAATGATTAATGAAGTGATGGAATTGATATTGAAGTTTATAAAATAAAAAATAAATAGCAAAGTGCTTAAATATAAAATTTTAAAACCGGTAATTGGTAGCTAAAATAGAGAAAAAATGATCAAAAAAACAATTGTTTACTTAATTAGTTGGATGTGAATAAATTGACAATTACTTATATTGTAAATTACAATCTAAGCGGAAGTTAAGTAAATGGGAAAGAATAAAAAATGTTGGAGGAAAATTAAACACAAATGTTGTGTCAAATATGCAAGAAAAAAGAAGCTACTATAACTTTTACTAAAATTATCGGAGGGCAAAAAACAGAGATTCATCTATGCAAAGATTGCGCTGCCATCTTTAGTGATAAATTTTCCATATTTCCCCTTCCTCAGTTTGATATTAATGATCTGTTGGCTGAATTGTTAAATGCTATAGATCTTTACCACAAAGAGGAAGAAGTCATTCCAGGCAAAGAGATAGAGTGTAGCAATTGCCACTTAACCTATAATGAGTTTAAACGATCTGGAAAGTTGGGCTGCAGCGTGTGTTATCATGATTTCAGAGAACAATTAACTCCTCTTTTAAGAAGATTGCATGGGAACAGTGAACATGTGGGGAAAATACCGCGACAATCCAGGGGTAAATTGAATAAATTAAGGAAAATCAAGCAACTAAAGAAAGAACTGCAGGAATTAGTATTAAAAGAAGAGTACGAGAAGGCAGCAAAGACAAGGGATGAGATATTGAAACTCGAAGGAGTATTGAAGAAAAAAAATGCAAAATAAAGATAAAGGTATAATATTACAAAATTTAAAAGAATCTTCAGCTGAATGGATTAACGGGCAAGGTCCTTTATCAGACATAGTGATAAGTTCGAGAATTAGATTGGCACGAAATGTAGAAGGCATTCCTTTTCCACCAAGGGCTGAGCCGGCAGAACTAAAAAATATTTTTGAACTTAGCCGACAAATTGTAGAAAAAAATTCCTTTTTTAAGGATTCTAATTTACTTTTATTGGATGAATTGACTCCTCTGGAGAATCAATTTTTAGTGGAAAAACATTTAATTAGCATTTATCATGCCCGAGAGAAAAGCCTTTATCGGGGGTGTGTTTTTAATCAAAAAGAGACATTGAGTATAATGGTTAACGAAGAAGACCATTTTCGAATTCAATATTTGCTTTCAGGGTTGCAATTAAATAATATTTGGAGATTTATTAATGAGATTGACAATGAAATTGAAAAAAAGGTAACATATGCCTTTAGTGAGAAAGAGGGATATTTAACTTCTTGTCCTACTAATGTAGGAACCGGGATGAGGGCTTCGATAATGTTGCACTTACCGGCCTTAGTAATGGTAAATGGTATAAACGATATATTAAAGGCCATATCTAAAATAGGTTACGTAGTGAGGGGATTTTACGGAGAAGGCACCGAAGTAATAGGAAATTTATTTCAGGTTTCCAATCAAATTACCTTAGGTCTTTCCGAGGAAGAAATTATTGATAATTTAGAAAAGGTTAGTCAACAGATAATAAGCAAGGAACAGAAGGTAAGGGAAGAACTATTATCTAATTCTAAAAGTCAGTTAGAAGATCAAACCTGGAGAGCTTACGGTACTTTGAGTAGTGCCCGTATTATATCTTCGGCGGAAGCAATGGAACTTTTATCTAAATTAAGGTTAGGAGTAGGATTAGGGATAATCCCTCATACTGATTTAGGGACCCTAAATAAATTAATGCTGTTAATACAGCCTGCTTATTTACAAATGTTAGCAGGCAAAAACTTAGACCCTTTTAACCGGGATTTGCAAAGAGCGATATTGATTAGAGATGAGATTAGTCGTTAGTATATAGTGAAGAGGAAGATGGTGGAACGAGTAACTATAGCTAATAGCGTAGAGGTTCGATTTATTGAACCAGTCAGAAAAATCATTAAATAAAAAGTAAAATTACTTATCTAAGAGAAAGGATGTGAATAAAGAATGTTTAAAAGATATACCGAAAAAGCAAAGAGGGCTATAATGATAGCTCAAGAAGAAGCGATAAACCTGAATCATGACTACATAGGGACCGAACATATCCTTATTGGTTTAATAAAAGAAGAGGAAGGAGTTGCTTCCCAGGTTTTAAGACAATTAGGAGCTAATTTAGATAAAGTAGTACAAGAGGTAGAACGATTAGTTGGGAAAGGCGAGTATCAACAAGTAGGTGAAATTGCTTTTACTCCTCGAGCAAAAAAAATCTTAGAATTAGCTTCCCAAGAAGCAAGTCAATTAAAAAGCAACTATATTGGCACCGAACACATATTATTAGGGTTAATAAAAGAAGGAAGTGGAGTAGCGGTTAGAATTTTAGCAGACTTGGGTATTAATCTGGATAATGTTTATTCAGAGGTTATGAAAGTTCTAATGGAGAGCGGAGTACAGGGTTCCCCATCTATTCCAGGGAAAAGAACAACGAAGACACCTGCTTTAGATGAATTTGGGAGAGATTTAAACAAATTAGCTCGAGAAGAGAAATTGGATCCAGTTATTGGCAGGAGTAAGGAAATTCAAAGAGTAATACAAATTTTAAGTAGGAGAAAGAAAAATAATCCCTGTATAATAGGAGAAGCTGGGGTTGGGAAGACGGCTATTGTGGAAGGTTTGGCTCAAAAGATAACCAATAATGATGTTCCGGAGATATTAAAAGAAAAAAGAATTATCTGCCTTGATTTGGCTTTAATTGTTGCTGGCACTAAATACCGAGGTGAATTTGAGAAGAGATTAAAGAAGATTGTTAAAGAGGTTCAAGAATCAAATGATGTTATATTATTTATTGATGAAATTCATACTTTGGTAGGTGCCGGAGCAGCTGAAGGGGCAATAGACGCTTCTAATATATTAAAGCCTGCTTTAGCAAGGGGAGAGCTTCAAGTTATTGGGGCAACTACTACTGATGAATATCGTAAGTATATTGAAAAAGATGCAGCTTTAGAGCGTAGATTTCAACCAATTTCTATTTCCGAACCCTCAATAGAGGAAACCATTAAAATATTGCAAGGGCTTAGAGATAAATATGAGGCTCATCACAAGATAAAAATTAGCGATGAATCCTTAGAAGCAGCGGCTCATTTATCAGCTCGTTATGTTTCAGGCAGATTTTTACCGGATAAAGCTATCGATCTAGTAGATGAAGCGGCTTCCAGGATTAAATTACAAAACACCATTTCCCCACCTGACATGAAAGAAGTAGAAATTAGATTAAATAAAATAAGGAAAGAAAAGGAATCTGCAGTAAAATTACAAGAATTTGAAAAAGCGGCTCAATCAAGAGATAAAGAAAAAAAATTAGAAACTGAGCTTAAAAATATGAAAGAAAAATGGGAGGCTAGAAAAAGGGTTAATAAAGTAGGAGTTACAAAAGAAGATATCGCAGAAATTGTGTCCAGCTGGACTGGAATCCCAATTTTTTCTCTTAAAGAGGAGGAAACACAAAAATTACTTAGAATGGAAGAGGAATTACATAAAAGAATAATTGGACAAGATGAAGCTATAATATCTATTTCTAAAGCCATAAGAAGGGCTCGGGCTGGAATGAAGAGCCCAAAACGCCCTATTGGTTCTTTTATATTTTTAGGTCCTACCGGGGTAGGCAAAACAGAATTAGCCCGTACTTTAGCGGAATTTCTTTTCGGTGACGAAAACGCCTTGATTAGTTTAGATATGTCAGAATATATGGAAAAATTTGCTGTTTCCAGATTGGTTGGAGCCCCCCCTGGTTATGTGGGGTATGAAGAAGGAGGTCAGTTAACTGAAAAAGTTAGAAGAAAACCTTATTCAGTAGTATTGTTAGATGAAATAGAAAAAGCACATCCCGACGTCTTTAATATTTTACTACAGATCTTTGAAGATGGCAGATTGACTGATTCTCAGGGAAGAGTAGTAGATTTTAAAAATACAGTTATTATTATGACTTCTAATATTGGGGCTACCTTGATTAAAAAAGGGACTACTTTAGGATTTCGAGGGACTAACGAACCTGAAGAGATTTCCTATAAAGATATAAAAAGTAGAGTAACGGGAGAGTTGAATAAAACCTTCCGCCCGGAATTTTTGAATCGAATTGATGAGGTAATAGTCTTTAAGTCCCTTACTATAGAGGAAATTAAAAAAATAGCTAGTCTAATACTAAATACTGAAGTAAAAAAATTACTAAAAGAGCAAAAAATTGAAATGGAAACAACTGTGGAAGTTAAAAAAATATTAGCTAAAGAGGGTTATGATCCTAGTTTTGGAGCTCGTCCTTTAAGGCGGACCATTGAAAGGTTGATAGAAAATCCTATTTCTGAAAAATTATTGGCTGGTGAGTTTAAAGAAGGGGATTGTATATCAATCAAAACAAAGGGCGAGAAAATAATATTTTCCAAAAAGAAGAAATAATTGGATTGAAGTAAAGGAGCTAAAATGAGCAAAGAGAAAAAGGTTATTTTTCGGTGCCAGCAATGTGGCTATGAATCTTCACGATGGTTAGGGCGCTGCCCCGATTGTGATGGATGGAATACCTTAATTGAAGAAGTGCTTGTAGAAGAGAAGAAATATTCTCTTCATCCTGAAGGGTATTCTATGCCTTTGCCCATTAGTGAAATTGAGATTGAAGAAGGTAAATCGAGATATAAAACAGAAATTTCGGAGTTTGATAGAGTATTAGGTGGGGGAATTGTCCCTGGTTCCCTAATTTTAGTTGGAGGAGAACCTGGCATTGGAAAATCTACCCTTCTTTTACAAATAGCCAATTCCTTGAGCAGTAATTGTGGGGTGATTTTATATATTTCTGCAGAAGAATCACTTTACCAAATTAAATTAAGAGCTACCCGATTAGGTGTTTTTGCGGAAAAGCTTTTTTTAGTTTCTGAAACCGATATAGAAGTTATAAAAAAACATATCAATGAAATTAAACCAAAAGTGGTTATTGTGGATTCCATTCAAACTATCAATGATTACGAGATTGGTTCCTCACCAGGAAGTATTAGTCAAGTGAGAGAATGTACTGCTCAATTGATGCGTTTAGCTAAAAGTAAAGAAATTTCTGTCTTTATTATTGGACATGTAACGAAAGGAGGGATACTAGCAGGGCCTAAAGTTCTTGAACATATTGTAGACACTGTTCTTTATCTGGAGGGTGAGCAATACAATATTTACCGGATACTTCGTTCCACAAAGAATAGATTTGGTTCTACTAATGAATTGGGAATATTTAAAATGGAAAAAAAAGGCTTAGTAGAGGTATTAAACCCTTCTGAATTACTTCTTTCAGAAAAACCTTCTCATGTTTCTGGTTCAGTTGTGGCAGCTACCTTTGAAGGCAGTAGGCCATTATTGGTAGAGATGCAAGCCCTGGTGAGTTATAGTAATCTTGGTATCCCTCGAAGAATGACTACCGGTGTGGACTATAATCGAGTTTTACTTATCTTAGCGGTTCTCGAAAAAAGAGTAGGATATTCTTTACACTCTCAAGATGTTCATGTAAATATCGCTGGTGGAATAAAAGTATTAGAACCTGCCTTAGATCTGGCTATTATTATGGCTGTGGCTTCAAGCTTTAAGGATGTGCCGGTTGATCCTGCTACAGTTATATTTGGGGAAGTAGGGTTGGCTGGAGAAGTCAGGATGGTGAGTCAAGTAGAAAAACGGATACAGGAAATATCTAAAATGGGCTTTAAAAGATGTATTGTTCCAAAAAGTAATTTAAAGAATTTAAGTAATTTTTTATCAAAAAAAGGTTTAGAAATTATAGGAGTAAAAACTGTTCAGGAAGCTATAAATCTTACTCTTAATTAGTTAACTAATTATGTTAAATTATAAATACCTAAAGTAGAAATTCTTTCTCCTTCTTTTTTAATTATTTCATCCAAATCTAAATTTAAAACGTTACATATTGCAGTGGCGTAAAAAATACTGGAACCTAATTCTGTTTCGATAATTTCTTTGCAATTATCACATAATGAACCTTCTATATGGGTATCCATAAATTTATAGATTTCCCCTAATTTTGTTTTAGAAGGAATGATTTGTTTCTTTGCTTTAATTTTTATACAACCACATTGGGTAACCGCTTTAGCAATCGCTCGGTTTACTCGGGCATTAGATTCTTGATATTTAGTCATAAGGTCAAGGATACTTCGATGCTGGATTAAAAATTGGTCCACACTTTTTTGAAAAGTAACATTTTCATTTTCTTTATTCATAATTAGTACCCCCGTGAAAGTATTTTACTACTTAAATAAATACCGAGGTAGTTTTAATAAATTATTGAAATTCTTAACTTTAAGCTTATTTAATTATACTTACAGGTTAAGCTCTTTGTCAAGGGATATTATTTAGTTGTTAGTATAGTATAGCGTATAGCGGGTAGCGTTTAGCGTATAGTAATTCAGTATCGTGTATCAACAAGTATTGAGTGAAGGAAAAAGGCTTTCAGTTATAGGTTAATAGTTTCAAGATGCAAGATTATTCAATTGACCGATTCACCAATTCACCAATTGACCGATTAGATTGGTCTACCGGTCTACCAGTCACCCGGTCTTCCGGTCTACTTATCCGTTAATATTTGATCTGTTCTTTTCTCTTCTTCACGCTACCCGCTTATCCTCATACAATATGTAATACTAATTTATTCTAAATTCTGACTTCGGGCTTCTTGTTTTTTCTTAACTTTACGCTATACGCTAAACGCTACCCGCTATTTCCGATATACGATATACGAATTTGGCTCCTGATTTCTATTTTCTTAACTCGATACTCGATACTATATACTTTCTTTTACATTATTTTGACAGAAATAACGGAGCATGCTATAATTTATTTGGTTTTCGGAGAATTAAAGGAACGGCTTAAGAACTTAAAGATTTACCATCCAGGAAAATAAGTTTACCAGAGCTGTAAGTATCATTGAGGCAATTTAATATATTATTACAAAATACATCTTGTAAAATCTGAAAAGGGGGAGGTGATATTTTTTATACTTTTTTATAAACAAAATAGCGCATAGAAGGAGGAAATAACTATGCCAGCAAAAAGAATTTTAAAAATATTATTTGTTATTGTTGGCGCAGTGATAGGTTATTGGGTATATAATAATTTTTATTTTATTCCTGACTCATATATTTATTATGATATTTTATTCAAGATCTTAGCAATAATTGGAGGAGGGACGATTGGTTTTTTGTTCTCCCTTTTGTTTAATACAAAAATCCAGTGTCTATTTTCAGGATTTATTTGCCATTTACAAAGAATACCTACTCAAAGCTTTGCTGCTGCCACAGTTGGATTAATTCTTGGTCTTATTATTGCAAATTTATTAGCCTACTCACTCTCGTTTATTCCCATAATTGGTTCTTATCTACCTATTATATTAAGTATAATATTGGGAGCTTTGGGAATAAATATGGGAATTAATAAAAAAGATGAAATATTCAGTTTTTTTGAGAATTTTAGAAATATTAGTAAAATAAGAAGAAAAGAAAATAGTGAGCTCTTTGTCCATCCAAAGATCTTGGATACGAGTGTAATTATTGATGGGCGTATTTTAGACATTTGCCAGACAGAATTTTTAGAAGGTGAACTTATAATTCCTCGTTTTGTTTTGTCTGAACTCCAGCATATTGCTGACTCTTCGGATTCTTTAAAAAGGAACCGAGGGCGCCGAGGTTTAGATATACTTAATAAAATGACTAAAATCAGGAAAAATAAGATAAAAATTGTTGGCAAGGATTACAATGAACCTAAAGAAGTCGATGCCAAAATAGTTAAACTTGCTAAAGAGATTAAGGCCAAAGTAATAACTAATGATTACAATTTGAATAAAGTTGCACAACTTGAGGGCATTCCTGTTTTGAATATCAATGATTTATCGAATGCTCTAAAAGCGGTTATCTTACCTGGCGAGGAAATGAATACCCAAATAATAAAGGAAGGCAAAGAACCAGAGCAGGGAATTGCTTATCTTGATGATGGTACCATGATAGTAGTGGAAGATGGACACAAATATATTGGGAAAAAGGTGAATGTTTTAGTGACTAGTATTTTGCAAACTCCTGCCGGTAGGATGATCTTTGGTAGGGTAAAAAGGGCAAGGGACAGAAAATCTAACGAATTAAAAAATGTAGTTAGATTGTCTCCGAGAAAATGAAGGATAGCATATAGAATTAGTTAACTAGTTAGCTGGTTACTTGGTTAGTTAGTTAAGGAAGTAAAATCAAAACAAATAACTAGTTAACTAAATTGACTGGAAGACCGGGTAACTGGCTAATCAAAATAACTTGCATCTTGAATCTTGCAACTTTTTCAATCTAAAAACGAAAAATAATAAGCGAATAACGAAAAACCGGTTTTTAATCTTGTTCTTAACACTAACGACTTGTACGATAAGAATAACTGAATTAATCGGTAAATCGGCTACCTGGTTACTTAGTTGATGAATTAGTATTAAACTAATTAACCAATTAACTAGCTAACCAACTAACCAGAATAATTATGATTTGAAAAGGAACAGAAAATGGCGTTGAAGATATACAATACTTTAACAAGAAAAAAAGAGGAGTTTGTTCCTCTTAAAAAAGGTAAAGTTGGTATGTATGTTTGTGGACCTACAGTATACAATTATATTCATATAGGCAATGCTCGACCTTTTATAATCTTTGAAGTAGTTAGAAGATTTCTAAAATTTAAAGGTTATAAGGTAAAATACATACAAAATTTAACTGATATAGATGATAAAATGATAAATAAAGCAAAGGAATTAAAGATTACAGTATCGGAATTAGCGGAAAAATTTATTCAAGAGTATTTTATTGATGCTGATTCACTTAACATAGAAAGAGCAGATGTCCATCCTCGAGCAACAGAACATATTAAGGAAATAATAGGACTGGTAAAAGGGCTAGAAGAAAAAGGATATGCTTACGAAATAGACGGTGATGTGTTTTTTAATGTATCCAAATTTAAAGGCTATGGAAAACTTTCTGGCCAAAATATCGAAGAAGTAAAATCTGGTGCCCGAGTAGAGGTAAATAAAATAAAGAAAAATGCCATTGATTTTTCCTTGTGGAAAAGAGCGAAGGAAGGGGAACCTTCATGGGAGAGTCCCTGGGGGGACGGGAGGCCTGGCTGGCATGTTGAATGCTCTGCTATGTCGATGAAATATTTAGGAAAAACTTTTGACATACATGCTGGAGGGTCTGATCTGATTTTCCCTCATCACGAAAATGAAATTGCCCAAAGCGAAGCTTATACTAATCAACAGTTTGTAAGATATTGGATGCATAATGGCTATCTTTGTTTAAATAATCAGAAAATGTCTAAATCTTTGGGAAATATAATGAAGGTACGAGATATCAACCAGAAATACAAAGGAGAAGTAATACGGTATTTTATCCTTTCAGCTCATTATAGAAGCCCCCTTAATTTTAGCGAAGAGCAGCTTAAACAAGCTCAGAATAGTTTACAAAGAATAGATAATGTAATTTTTAATGTAAAACATTTATTAAAACAAGGTAAATTCAGAGAATCTAAAAGCAAAGATGATAAATTGATCTTAGAGAAAAGAAAAGAAAGTAAAAAAAATTTTATCGATGCTATGGATGATGATTTTAATACTCCCGTTGCCCTTAGTTATCTCTTTGGTTTTGCTAGAGAGGCGAATATCTATCTGAACTCTCCTGGCTCAAAGAATAAAGAAATACTAGAGGGAATTTTTAAATTTTATCAGGAATTAGCCGGAGAAATATTGGGCATTTTAAAAGATTTTGATCAAGAAGAAGATTTCGAGCAGAAAATTAAGAAATTAATTGAAGAGAGAGAAGAGGCGAGAAAAAAGAAGAATTGGGTTGAATCGGATCAAATTAGAGATAAATTGAAGAAAAAAGGAATACTTCTGGAGGATACACCTGAAGGGGTGAGGTGGAAGAGGATGTAAAAAATAGCATGGAGCGTATAGCGCATAGCGTAGAGTAAGAAAAGAAGAAAGAAGACAGGAGACATATTCGTATTGCGTGAAGAAAATAGTAGTGGATAAAATATCTAGGGGCAGATCTTGTTACTGCCCGTAATAAGTAATTTGTAAAGACACAATGCATATTGTCCACCAGAGGAATTGAGAAAATAACACGGGTCGAATAAATCCGACCCCTTGTAAGATAAGAATATCTTGTACAAAAAAATTTTAAGTTTTTAATTATGGTTTTCGCTTTTAGATTTAAGTTTTTAGTTTTAAGGATTTATCCTATACGCTAAACGCTGTACGCTATATAAGATTTCTAAGGAGGAACAACCAATGAGGCATAAAGAAGGAAAAAAAAATTCTGTTAATTGCCGGAATTGTGATGATGAAGAGCTTATTTACTTAGCTTGCCAAGGGAATTTATTAGCAGAAGAATATTTGATCAATAGATATAAAAAATTGGTGAAAATAAAGGCACGTTCGTATTTCTTGATTGGTGCTGATACGGAAGATATCATTCAGGAAGGAATGATTGGCCTTTATAAAGCAGTAAGAAATTATCAATTTAAAAAACTTTCCTCCTTTAAATCATTTGCCGAATTATGTATTACTCGACAAATGATTACAGCTATAAAAAGTGCCACTCGACAAAAACATATACCTCTAAATTCATATACGTCTCTTAATAGGCCAATTTATGATGAGAATTCTGAGAGAACTTTATTGGATATCGTAGATAACATGAGCATTAATGATCCTCAGGACTTATTTTTAAACAGTGAAAAACTAAATAATCTTAAAACAAGAATCAAAAGAATATTGTCAGACCTAGAAAGAGATGTTTTAGAATCTTATTTAGATGCTAAATCTTACCAAGAAATTGCAGCTGATCTAGGAAGGCATGTAAAATCCATAGATAATGCTTTACAAAGGATAAAAAGGAAGTTAGAATTAATTACAAAATAATTTTTAAAAAAGATGTTTTTAAAAGTATTGACTTAATTATAAAAAATAATTATAATGTGTAAAATTGCCGATGTAGCTCAGTTGGCAGAGCAGCTGATTTGTAATCAGCAGGTCATCCGTTCGAACCGGATCATCGGCTCCAGATAATGTATACTAAAATAGTATCTCGTGTAAACTAGCGTATAGCGTTTAGCGTATACATCTGGTTATATAGTTAGTTGGTTACCTGCTGGTTAGTTAGTTAATAAATCAGTACAAACCAGTTAACTAATTAACTGTATAACCGTTCAACTATCCAACAGCAACAGATATTGATTGGTAATAAGTACGGTTTTTGATTTATCAAACCTGTTTCAACTTGAATAAATTCGAAACTAAAACATCGTAAAATACATAACAAGCATTCTGTTTTACTATACGCTAAACGCTGTACGCTATACGCTAATAAGTACGAAATACGGAAATAATGGGGAGGTACCAAAGTGGTTAAATGGAGCGGACTGTAGATCCGCTGGCT
>CAZXYB010000003.1:0-11302 GCA_964644855.1 uncultured Atribacterota bacterium
ACTAAAAATAATTATTTTCTAAAAAGAAATCCCGCCCATTTTGTGAGGTGGCGAGATTTTACTTCCTAAATCATAATTCGCTGTCTCTGCTTCCAAGGTATTTGTACGATATAGCTCATACTTCTTTTAGAATCTTATCTCAATCTTTGACGAATTGCATCATATAGAATTATTCCAGCAGCTACTGATGCATTTAAGGACTCAATGGATCCCAAGATAGGTATTTTTATCTTTTTATAAGCCGCCTTCCTCCATATATCATTTGGTCCTCTATTTTCATTTCCGATTACCAAAGCAAAAGGATCTTTGAGGTTAGCGGAATAGTAATATTCTTCGCTATCTAAATCTGCTACCATAATATTTATAGAGTTATGGTTTAACCATTTGATTACCTCTTTATCGTCAAGACCACTTACAATAGGCACCTGAAACAGGGAACCCATTGTAGACCTAACAACTTTTGGGTTATACAAATCTACGGTTCCTTCGGTTAATAATACCGCGGTAGCACCTGCTGCAGCGCTGGTTCTTATGATCGTCCCAAGATTTCCAGGATCCTGCAGGCCATTCAAAACAACTACCAAAGGATTTGCACCAAGAATTATATCTGCTAATGATATTTCTATTTGTTCAGCTACAGCTATTATTCCTTGAGAGCTAACTGTATCTGAAACCTTCTTAAATAGATTATTGGGCAGCTTTAAAACCAGACAATCTTGATTAATTTTTGGTACATTTTTTACTACTTCATTAAAAACAAGGTATCTTATTTTTATTCCCCCGCTATTAGCTTCCTCAACAAGTCTGGTGCCTTCTATGAGAAATAATCCACTGTTTTCACGAACTTTTTTTTGATTTAAAGCTCTTACCAACTTATATATTGAATTTTCCCTGGAAGTAATTTCTTTGTACTGCTTCATGTATAATACTCCTCTATAGATTAAAATTAAGAAGTTTATTGATTATATCTATTAACTTTTTATTGTCAGATAATGTTTCTATAATCATTATTTAACTCTTCAAAATAAATTCAATTGCATTTTGCAATATTTCATTAAAATTATCAGGATAATCATGGTCCAAACCTTTAAAGATTTTTAATTCATAAGATATTTTTTTATTCTATTATCCATCCTTTACCTCCTTAATTAATATATCAATAAAAAGGGACAGGTTACTTTTTTAAATAATTAAAAACAAAGATAAAAAAAGTACTCCCCTTTTTTATCCATTTAGTCTTTTTTTGATACCCACCAACATACCAGAAACAATATCCCAGGGGTAGGGAGTCCTATTGCTATCAGGTAAGGAAAAGGTCGAGGAGAGATTACCCAAAAGTGCACCACTACGGTTACCAGGAAGAATCCAATATTGATTGCTCCACCTAATCCCTCCCTACGCCAGGCAATAGCCAAACCAAGAACACTTAAGATTAAAGTGAGGGGAATTAGGTTTTCTACTGGAGGATAGTCCTTTGTAGCGTGCGGGTCTGCTGTGCCAGTTTGTATCCAATTTATTGCATAACCAATAAGCATAATCAAGGCAAATACGATGATTACAATACTCCAGATTCGAGCAATCCACCGCAACCTAAATTCAATTTTATTCATTTTTTGGCCCTTACTTCTGATTAAACTTTAAAAGTCTAATTTAGAAGTGAAATATTTTATTCGGTCAGCATCATAAGCAAATATCTTTTTCCGATAATTCCCTTTTTTGATAATATAATGTGACTGTGCCGCTGCAATGACTCAGACTTTTCTTGTCTTATGTTGATTATATGTACTCACAGAAGGGATGTCAAAGAAAATAGGTACCTCCCTTTTTTTCTAAACCAGCAAAACCGGAAATACTATTTTCCCATTTTGCGTAAGCGCAGAAAGAACTCTCCGAAATGAGGGTGGAGTTGGGTTTGTCCCGTTGAATGATTTATATTTATGCGGAGGAAAATTGTAATAGAGGTAAGGATGCAATAAAAGAGGGCAAGCTGTAGAGAAAGTTATCTTACTTAGCCCGCCCTTTTTTCTGTTCTCAAACCATATTTTAAAAAATAGGATGTACCCCATTTATTTAAGGGTGGTAAGAAGCGGATTTTACGCAGATATCTGGTCGGGGCGAGAGGACTTGAACCTCCGACCCCCTGAACCCCATTCAGGTGCGCTTCCAAACTGCGCTACGCCCCGACTTTTACATTATACTAAATGATTTTATTTATAGCAATAAAGTTTTGTTATTTTTTTATTGGTTTATTGGGTTACTTTACGAGATTGCTTGCCCTGCTTCCGCTGGGAGCAGTTTTATTTTGCTCCTCGCAATAATAGTTGAAAAATAGATTCCCGCTTTCGGGAATGACAGAAAAGAAACAAATTATAGTTTGATAAATCTTTTGCCTTCAATCTCTTTTATTAAATCTTTTAGTTCGAAACTCAGTAGTATTTCACTTACTTTACCAACGGATAATTTGCTTGCTTCAATAATTTCATCTATTTGGGCAGGTTCTTTGGTAATTAACCGGTAAATTATTTTTTCTTCTTCGTTTAGAGTAATATTTTCTTTAATCATCTCTTTTTCAACTGTTTTTTGAGGAAGCGCTATATGAATTTCTTCTAATATATCCTGATAACTGTTTACTAATTTTGCTCCCTGTTTTATTAAATTATGCGAACCCTTTGATAGTGGAGAGTTAATATTGCCCGGAATTGCAAATACTTCCCTACCCTGGTCGAGTGCAAAATCAGCAGTGATTAAGGCACCGCTCTTTTCAGCTGCCTCCACTACCACTGTTCCCAGGCTTAATCCGCTGATAATACGATTCCTGCGGGGGAAGTTCTGCCTTTCTGGTAGAGTAAAAAGAGGAAATTCGCTTACTAGTGCTCCTGATTCTTGTATCTCTTGAGCCAACCTTCTATTTTCAGGAGGATATATATGGTTAATACCACAACCCAGTACTGCAATGGTCCGACCATTTACTGAAAGAGTACCTTTATGAGCGGCTGTATCTATTCCCCGAGCCATTCCACTGATTACGGTTAATCCGGTTAAAGCTAAATCTTTGCTTAATTTATCGGCTACCATCTTTCCGTAGTAGGTGGCCTTTCTTGAGCCCACGATGGAGATAGAATTTTTGTCTGCTTCAGTGATAGTTCCTTTAAAATATAAAACTGGAGGAGGATAATGGATGGTTTTTAGGTTTTCAGGATATTGGTCATCTTCAATGGTTAATACGTTTACTTTATATTTATGTATTAACTCTAATTCTTGTTGGGGATTTATATTGTTTTTTTCTTCAAAAATCCTGGTGGCTATTTTGGGGCTCAAATTTAGTATTTTTGATATTTCTCCTGATTTTGCCTGCCAGGCAGTATCGACTGAACCAAAGTATTTAATTAATTTATAAAATCTTTTTGGACCTATATCCGTTATTTTATTCCATGCCAACCAATATTTTAATGAATTTTTTTTCAAGCAATTCTCCTCTTCAATTTCTTACCGTTTTGGTAAGTTAAAACCCTACATTTTAGTAGACAGGCGAGACGCCTGTTCTACGTTGGGTGTAGAAATTACGGCGTTGTTTCACTGCTCGCGATGACAGAAAAGATACATTCTCGTAATGACATTTGCAATGACATTTCTGTTTTTTATTCCAAATCCTGACTTTTGCCTTTTGTTTTTCTCAGTATATACTACATACTCGATACTTACTTCCTAACGATATACGACATACGATATACTAATAAGGTCCTTTGCTGACTAATAGGTTGATCTTATTGATGTTTGTTTTTATATTTCCCGGTTCAGGAGTTTGTGCGATAACCACGTCCTTAGGAACGGAAAAATGATTGGTGTAGGTAATTCTGCCTAAAGTCAGGCCGTATTCTTCGATAAGAGCAGTGGCTTCTTTCAGCTCTTTATCTTTAAGATCGGGAACGGTTAAGGAAATTGCCTTACTCCCTTTACTTACTACCACGTACACCTCTCTATTTTTTTTTACTTTCTCCCCGTTAGCCGGGTTTTGGGAAATAATATTATTTTGAGAAATTTTCTCGTCAAATTCCTCTCCGGAAATATATATCTTTAGCCCGGCATTATACAGTTTTTCCTGAGCAATTTTTAGTTCTTCGCCGACAACCAGGGGAACTATGGTATTAGAGACATTGAATACATTCTGGAATACCAAAAAGGCAGACAGCGCTCCGGCGCTCACTACAAAAAATAAAAAAGCCATTGTGAGAAATGATTTAGAGATAAAACGTAATATTTTCCCTATTAAACTCATTTATAGCCCTACTCTCTCCTTATCATTTTCGCCATAAAAAATCCATCCAAGCTTAAACCAAAATTAGAAAGTCCGGGGTATATCTGTATAAATTTTCTCTTTTTGTGCTGGTCTGATACGCAAGTTTCCAATTTTCGCTCTTGTAGAAATCTGCCTGGATCTTCTAACTCGAAATTTGGATGTTCCTCCAAAAATTTGCTTACTATTTCTTCGTTTTCTTCCGGCTCAGTACTACAGGTAGAATATACTAATTTTCCCCCGATCTTCAGGTAACAAGAAGCTGTGTTTAGTATTTCCCCTTGCAGTTTAGTCAACTTTTTAAATCTTTTTGCATTGTAGTCTTGCCATCTCAGGTCAGGTTTTCTCCTTAAAACCCCAAGTCCGGTACAGGGAACATCTATTAAAATTTTATCTGCTGTCTCCAGATATTTTTTAGCCAATTTTTCGCCATTATTTTGACGAGTCCTTACTATATCGACTCCTAATCTTCGGCAGTTACTTTTTACCGTTAATAATCTTAACTTGTTGCTATCCATTGCCAGGAGACTACCTTTATTGGCCATCAACTGGGCAAGATGAGTGGTCTTTCCGCCCGGTGCACTACAGACATCGATTACCGATTCACCGAGTGAAGGCTCCAGCAGATGAGAAACCAAGATGGATGCTTCATCCTGAATCTGAAATAATCCTTCTCGATAAGCAGGAAATTTGGTTATATTAGGAAGTCCTTTAACATATAATGCTTCTTCGGTAAAGATACCTTCACTCACTTCAATGTTTTCCTTTTCTAAAATCTTTTTTAAATCAGATCGGGATATTTTGAGAGTGTTGGTTCTAATCACCAAAGGTGGTATTTTGTTGTTGTCCTGGCATATTTTAACTGTATCGGCAAAGCCAAATCTTTTTAACCAGCGTTCTATTATATAAAGAGGGTGTGAATAGATGGTGGAAATATAGAGGGCTGTTTCTTTTTCTTTATTCGGCCAGCGGATATTTACTCTGCTTCGAATAATATTTCTTAAAACACCATTTACAAATTTAGCTATTCCTGGATTCCCGTATTTTTTCGCCAACTGGACTGATTCATTACACACTGCATAGTCAGGAACTTTATCTAAAAATAGAAGCTGATAAACTCCCATTCTTAATATATTTCTAATCAATACTGGGGTCTCTGATAGAGGTTTAGTAGAAAATTGAGATAGAGCCCAGTCTAATTTATTTCGGTTTCTTACCACCCCATAAGTTATCTCATTAATAAAAGCTGCATCCCTGGTGGAAATTTTATTTTTGTCTAATGATTTGTTTAACAGTATGTTGATAAAGCCTTGCTTGGAATCAATTTTAACTAAAATAGTTAGTATGGTTTCTCTTATAGGATCAACTTTTGTTATGTTCATAGACTAAATTTATTTTATATTCCCTTCTATCTTTTATTTCTTAGTACTATAAGCCTTAATAACTGAAAGACTGCTACCGAAGCAGCAGCCACATAGGTCAATGCAGCGGCGTTTAAAACTTTTTTAACTGCATTGATTTCTTCTCCATCCGAAACAATATTTGCCTCAACCAACAGGTTTACCGCTCTCTTACTGGCATCAAATTCAACCGGCAGGGTGACTAACAGAAACAAAACCGCTAAGGAAAAGGCGAGGATACCAATATCCATCAGGGCAGGGAAACTAAAGATAAAGCCGATTAAAAACAAGGGAACCGCCATACGGGAGCCGATATTGGTGACCGGCACCAAATTACTGCGAACTGAGAGCGGAAAATAGTTTCTGGCATCCTGAAGGGCATGGCCAATTTCATGGGCTACAATCCCTTGTACAGCGATTGATTTACCATAATAAATTTCCCTGGACAGTCCCAGCTTTTTCTGTCTAGGGTCATAGTGGTCAGAAAGGCGGCCTTCTATCAATTCTATCTTAACATTGCTCAAATTATTTCCTAATAACAGTTCCTCAGCTGTTTCCTTTCCACTTAACTCGCTTTTTGCTAATATTTTTGAATATTTTGAATAAGTTGTTTTTAGCTTATATTGGGCATAAAGAGTTAAAATTATAGCCGGTATTAAAATAAATATGGTACTATCGAAAAATAACATAAAAAATCTCCTAACCTAATACATCTCCTGTCCTAATTTTATAGCCATTAACAAACTGGCTCGCGGTTAACTCTTTTGAACCGGCAGGAATAAGCCTTAATATTTTTACGATACTCTTGTCCCCGGTAGAAATTAAAATAGCATCTTTTTCGATTTTAACTGCTCTTCCGGGTTTAGGGAAGCCCACATTCGCTTCATCCTGATAATCTTCCAGAAATCTTGCCCGGATAATTTTCAATTTTCTGCCGTTGTAATAAGTAAAGGCACCGGGGTAAGGAATGGTTCCTCTGATTATATTATAGACTTTTTCTCCTTTATCGCTCCAGTCTATCTTGCCCTCTTCTTTGTTCATCTTACTGGCAAAGGTCACCAGTTTAATGTCCTGGGGAATTCTATCTATCTTTCTGCTTTTTATTTTTTCTAAAAGTTCAGGGAGTGACTCAGCGCTTAGAGCGGATAGCCTGTAATAAAGTTCCCCACAGGTCTCATTCGGCAAGATGTCCATCTTCTCCTGAAAGATGATATCTCCGGCATCTACCTTCTCATTCATAAACATAAAAGTTATACCGGTCTCTTTTTCACCGTTTATAATAGCCCGGTTAATGGGAGCAGCACCCCGATATTTCGGCAAAAGGGAGCCGTGGATATTTATACAACCTATTTTGGGAATACTTAAGATATGACTGGAAAGAATCTGGCCATAAGCGACTACCAGGATAATATCCGGGTTAAATCCTTTCAATTTTTTCAGGGATTCCTTATCATTAATATTTTCCGGTTGGAACACTTCCAATCCCTCATCAAGTGCAACTTTTTTAATAGGGGTAGGCAATATTTTCCTGCCGCGTCCCTGAGGACGGTCCGGCTGAGTAACTACCACAAGTTTCCTTTCTTTACTGTCTGCCAGTTTTTCTAAAACCGGGGCACCAAAATCTGCTGTCCCCATAAAAATAATCTTAAGCATAACTATCACCTTTTAGTGACAGAAGACAGTCCTCTGTCATCGTTTTTTTGTTATTTTTTCTTTTTTAATTTATTTAACAATATTTGCCTTTTCATTCTTCCTATTCTGTCAATAAATAAAATCCCGTCTAAATGATCGATCTCATGCTGCAGTGCACGTGCAGTTATGCCTTCTTTGTTAATTTTAATCAGATCTCCGTTCTCATTAAGAGCTTTTACCGTTACTTTTGATGAACGCTTGACCTGGCTGTAGATACCGGGGATACTTAAACATCCCTCTTCTGCTACAACTTCTCCCTCGCTTTTAACAATCACGGGATTTATCAATACTATTAACCCGTCTTCCTCTCCGTCAATAGTAATAATTCTTTTTGATACTCCCACTTGTGGGGCAGCAAGGCCTACTCCGGAATCAGCATACATAGTCTCAGCCATATCTTTCGTAAAATTCAATATTTCCGGGGTAATCTCCTTAATTGGTAGTGCTTTTCCCCTTAAAACGGGTTCACCATATTCTTTAATTTCTAATATTGCCATCTGTTTTCTCCTGTAACTTTTAGAGTGATTACACCGATTTAATCTTTAAATATCTCTCATCCGCGTAATTATCCTTTTTAATCTGCGCAATCATTTTAATTCTATATCATCCTTACCGGATCGACATCAATAGTCAATCTGTTTTTTTGATCAAAATGCTTTGATAACATTTTATCATATTTTTTCTTAAATGCCTCGTTAAATCTTTCTAAATTTTTTACTTTTATTAAAAATTGTACCTTGAAGTTGTTTTTCGATTTCCATAATACCATATCTACAGCACCCAGCAATTTAAATTCTGTAGACTCTTTATCTTTGTGGAGGGATTCTAAATAGCTGATTAGATATTCCGCCCTCTGCTTAACTGCTTCCTTCTCTTCTCCTAAAATCACAATTTTAATAATATGGGTAAAGGGAGGGTAATCCAGTTCTTTCCGTAATTTAATTTCTTCTTGGTAAAAATAGTTATAATCCTGTTCTTTTAAGGCAATTATACAATGATCTTCAGGGTTAAAGGTCTGAATAATCACTTCTTTGTGAAAAGTTATCTCCTTAAAAGAGGAAATAACTTCACTAAGTAACTGAAAGGTCTTTTCCTCTGAACGATAATCCGGCAAATTTAGCAAAGTATCAGCGGAAATAATCCCTATTAAATCTACATTATTAAAATCCACTCCCTTTAACACCATCTGAGTACCTATTAATATATCGGTATTCCCTTGATTGAATTCTTCCAGGATTTGCCGGTAATCGTCGTCTTTAATTAATGAATCCCGATCCAGGCGCCTTATTTCAGCCCGGGTGAACATCTTCCTGATTTCACTCTCTAATTTTTGAGTTCCCATCCCCAGGGGGCGAACCTCTTTACTGCCGCATTTAACACAAACATCCGTTACTTTTGCCCTTTTCCCGCAGTTATGGCAAATCAATTGAGCCCTTTTTTGGATATCTAAATGATAAGAAAGAGAAGTGTTGCAATCGGGGCATTTAGGTATATGACCGCACTGGCTGCAAATCATAAAACTTGAGAAACCTCTCTTATTTAAAAAAAGTACGACCTGCCTTTTGTTCTTTAAACTTCTGGAAATGGCTTGCTGAAGCTCATAGCTTATTATCTTTTTTTTGGACTTTTCCTGGGTCATATCTATTATGGTTTTTCTTAATAGATTTTCTCTTTCCACTCCGGTATTCAGCTCCGCTTCCAGAAAAATTTTTTTCTGGACATTCCAGTAAGATTCCATCGATGGTGTTTCGCTGCTTAGAATCAGAGGGATGTTCTCCAATTCTGCTCGTTTTAGAGCTACTTCGCGTGTATTATAGCGAGGAGACCTTTCTTCTTTATAGAGACTGCTATATTCCCGCTCCACGATAATCAATCCCAATTTGTCAAAGGGGACGAAGATGGATGACCTCATCCCCAGGGCTATATTTACCTGGGAATTCCTTATTTTAATCCATTTCTGATATTTGGCCTTCTGGTCTATTTTTTCATCAAAGACTACCATATTATCCTTAAATTCTTTTTCCAGCAGACCGGCTAATTCCGATAGATGAGATTCGCTAGGAGCTAATATAATAGCCTGTCTCCCCTCTTTTAGAGTCTTTCGGATACAACTTAAATATATTTTCATCCTTCTGTTAAAATCGTTTCCGCGAATTAAAATCGTCTGAAACTTTCTATTATTTATAATATTTTCTATATCTTTTAAGGAGGGTATTTCTTTTATTTCTTCTGCAGAAAACATAACTTCATTATCTGTGGATTTATCATCTTTGGGCAGCCGAGGGTTTTCTGGGGATGAAATATCTATTATATCGAACTTCTTAAGCCAGGCCTTACGGGTCTTAGGAATAGCATAATTTAAGATCTTTTCCCAGGAACAAAGATAATAATTCGAAATCCATTTGGTTAATCTTCTTACCTGGGGAGTAAGTAGAGGTTTTTTGTCGATTATTTGCACAATATCTTTTAAATTTTTAACATCCGATTTTGCTAAAAATCCCACTATGCATCCTGTAGTCAATTTACCCCGAAAAGGCACACTAACTCTCGAGCCGAGGGATATCCGGCCTTTTAAGTCCTGAGAAATACGGTAGTGAAATATTTTATTAAAATTATATTCCAGGATTACTATTTCGGCATATTTTTTTTCACTATGTATATTAATAAACTCATTGATCACATTATTCACTTTATTTTTATGATTTCATCTAAGATTTTTTCTGCCATATCATTTTTTAACATCAGGGATAATTTTCTGGTGGTTCCTTTGCTGTTTATCAGTCTGGCTCTATTTTTATCTGAGCCAAATCCGGCATCTTTTGCCAATATATCATTAGCAACAATTAAATCTAATCTTTTTTCTTTCAATTTTTTAAGGGCATTGTCAGCCAAATTATCTGTTTCGGCGGCAAATCCGACTAATATTTTATCTCCTTTTTTCTTTCCTAATTCATGGAGGATATCCGGAGTTCTTTCCAGCCCGATAAGCAGTTCTTCACTCTTTTCTTTTTTAATCTTCCCGTTAAATACTCTTCTGGGACGAAAATCGGCCACTGCGGCAGCAGAAATAATTATATCTGCCTTAGAAAAATGTTTAAAAACTTCTTTTTTCATTTCTTCCGCAGATTCAATTGAAATTATGGTAATCCCTTTGGGAGCGGTTAAAAAGGTTGGCCCGGTTATCAGAATAACCCTTGCCCCTCTGGCCCGAGCAATCTTTGCCAAAGCGAACCCCATCTTGCCAGAAGAATAGTTAGAAATAAATCTTACTTTATCAATGGGTTCTCTAGTACAGGAAGCAGTAACCAATATCGTCTTGCCCTGATAATCATTTTTAAAGGTTAGAGCGTACTCAACTGTATCTACTATATCTTCGGTATTTGCTAATCTGCCCTCACCTATTCCGCCGCAAGCCAATTGGCCATATTCTGAATCGATAAACTCATATCCCAAGGCGCTTAACTTTTCTATATTCTGCTGATATAGGGGGTTAGATATCATATTCTTATTCATTGCAGGGGCAAAGATGACCTTCGCTTTGAAAGCCATCACTGTGGTAGTTAACATATCATCGGCAATACCATTGGCAACTTTACCGATAATATTTGCCGTAGCAGGAGCAATCAATATTATATCAGCCCATTCGGCAAGAGAGATATGTTTTACTACCATCTTATCGTTTGTAGAAAATATATTATCTATTACCGGATTTCCGGAAAGAGTAGAAAAGGTTAAAGGCTGAATAAATTTTATGGCAGATTCAGTCATAATTACAAAAACCTCTGCCCCTCTTTTCTTCAATAAACTCACTACCCCCGCCGCTTTATAAGCAGCTATGCTTCCGGTAATTCCCAGGAGTACTTTCTTCCCTTTTAACACTTTATTTACCTCTTTATATCTCGTATATCGTATTGCG
>CAZXYB010000003.1:11402-24069 GCA_964644855.1 uncultured Atribacterota bacterium
AAACTAAAAACTGTGAATTTGCATCTTGTATTTAATGCTAACGACTATTCACTAACGACTAACGACTAATTGATAGGCAAGACGCCTATCAATTAATTAGCCTTCAGACTTTCCAGATTCTTCATCTTTATTAAATATCTCTTCAATTTCTACTGGTTTTTTAACTTTATTAGATATGCCTTTAGATTTTTTAGGTTTTTTAACTTCATCAGATAATTCTTCAGGTTTTACAGATTCTTCTATTTTCACGGAATCCTCTTCTTTTTTAAATACATCTTCGGACTTTAGAGATTCTTTTTTCTCCTTTATGAATACTTTTCCTGCTTTTATCTCCTCTAAGGCAATCATCATAGGCTTCTTGTATTTGGTCTCCACTAGAGGTTTAGCCCCTTTTTCTAACTCTTTTACTCTTTTTGCTAACATCACTGATAATAAATATTTATTATTTTCCATGTTCCTTCCTCATCCTTCCCCTTGTTAAAAAATAGTATTTAGAACTTTATAATCATAATTTATTTTTTACAATTTGCCATTTTACATCTTTCGGCAATTATTATAGACTCTAATTTTTTTAGAGCGGTTTTTATATTATCATTTACTACTAGATAATTATAATTTTTTTTATATTTTATTTCAATGTAAGCATCTTTTAATCTTTTTTCCAGTGCCTTTTCTCCTTCAGTATTTCTTTTTCGTAATCTATCCTCTAAATCCTTCCAGCTTGGAGGAGCTATAAAAATGAAAATACCATCAGAAAACTTCTTCTTTACCTGCATGGCACCCTGAACATCTAATTCCAGCAGGACATCTTTCCCTTTTTGAAGTTTTTCCATTAAAAATTTTATAGGTGTGCCCTTATAATCTCCATGGACAATAGCCCACTCTACAAAATTATTTTCTATTATCCTTTTTTTGAATTCATCTACTGTTACAAAATAATAATCCTTTCCTTCTATTTCACCTTTTCGGGGAGTGCGGGTATTCACCGACACGGAATATATTAAATCAGGGAAAATATTAAACACCTTTTTTCTTAAAGTACCTTTACCTACACCCGATGGACCAGAGATAACAAACAGCAAACCCCTGCCTTGTTTCGTATATTGCATGTCGGATGTCGTATCTCGCTTAGAGATAAAAGATGGCAAATCCTTACTCTTACCAGTCATAATTATAATTTCCTATTTTCAATATTTTCTTTTAATTTGAAATTTTGTCCGTTATAATCGGCAAATCTATGGGCAATAGTTTCCGGTTGAATAGAAGATAAAATTACATGGTTGCTGTCAGTAATTATTATGGCTCTTGTTCTCCTCCCATAGGTAGCATCAATCAACTTTTTCTCTACCCTTGCTTCCTCTTTTAACCTTTTCAGTGGTGCGGAATCCGGGCTTAAAATAGTTATAATTCTAGTAGAATTTATATAATTCCCAAAACCTATATTCACTAAATCATTCAACATATTCTGTCCTCTATTATTCTATATTTCTAGCCTGTTCTCTGATCTTTTCCAATTCACTCTTTACCAAAACAACCAATGAGGTTACCTCTATATCATTAGTCTTCGACCCGATAGTATTTATCTCCCGATTTATCTCCTGGGTTAAAAAATCCATCTTTCTTCCCACGGATTCCTGAGAATTTAATAGATCATCAAATTGGATAAGGTGGCTCTTTAGTCTGATAATTTCTTCGGTGATATCCGTCTTTTCGGCGAATATTGCCGCTTCTAATTCGATTCTTCCCTCATCAACATTCAGGCCATCAATCAAATTCTTTATCTTATTTAATAATTTATCTTTATAGTCGATCGGTGACGATTTCGAAAATTTCTCAACCTTACCTATCAACTTTTGTAGTTTTTTGACTCTTTTTCGGATATCAGTAACAAGAACCTTGCCTTCTCTTCCCCTCATTTTCAACAAAGAATCTAAGGCAAGATTCGTGGCTTTTTCTACCATCACCCATATCTTGGTACTCTCTTCTTCTTTTATTATTCTAAATATATCCTTGAACTTAAGCATAGAATCTATGCTTATTTCTCCTTTTAATTTATACTTCTTTTTTAAGGTTTCTAAATTTTTGTAATAGGAATCGGCTATATCTTCATTTAATATTATCTTCTCCTCGGTTAGGCCGTAGTTTTCAACCTTTACTAAAATATTAATCTTTCCCCTTGAAACCTTGTTTTTTATTAACTTTTCCATTTTTTGTTCAATTTCCAAAGATTGAAAATTATTTTTTATATTTATATCACAGTATTTATTGTTTAAACTTTTTATCTCTGCCAGACATTCTCCATCTTCTGCTTTAACCCTTCCCACACCGTAACCAGTCATACTTTTAATCAACTTTACTCCCCTTTATGCTTGTTATATTTTAAAAATTAGAAAGTTCACACTAATTTTATGGTAATACTTGCTGCTTGTCAAATAATTTCGTAATAATGTCGTAATAATCAATTTACCAATTGATCAATTGAATTAATCGTAAGGAAAATGACGATTGATGGTCTCTGTGTTATTTTTATTTTCTTGATTATACCTTTATAATAGATTATATTAAAGTTAAATAAAAGAAAGTATATAGTATCGGATATCAAGCAAAAACAAATAAAGGTAGCATAGGAAAAGAAGATAGAAAAGTAAAAACAATAAGTATTCTTTTCTTTACTTAACTACCCCACTAAAATTTGCACCAATATATCCGCAAGGAGATTAATATGTCCCTGGACAGTATCGCTTTAGAGGCAATGAGAAAAGAACTTCTGGAAAAATTTAAAGATGGAAAGATAAAAAACCTGATTCAGACTAAAAAATATAATATTATTATTGAAGTAAAACCTGATAAACTTTTTACCTTAAATGACTCAAATAAAAAAAGCGAAACCTTTTATATCCATATTTCCATTGACCCATCGCTTCCGGAAATTTATTTTACCGAATTAGAAAACAAACAAAAAACTATCAATTCCCCCTTTTTAGCTCTCCTACAAAATCAGCTAAAGGGAGGGAAAATATTAGATATCGAACACTCCAATTTTGACCGTATTTTACATTTTATTATCAGACCTTACCAAAAATTTGGTAAGGTGCAAAATAAAATATTGGTAGTGGAATTTATGGGTAAACACAGCAACATAATTCTTCTTAAAGAAGGTAAAACTATAGAAACCAGTATAAAATTAATAGATTCTAATATCAGCAGATACCGTGAAATTATGCCCGGAAAGCTATATATCCTCCCTCCTTCTCAAAATAAATTAAATCCTTTAAAAATCAACCGGGAAGATTTCCTTAATATTTTTTATTCCACATCTTCAGAAAATAAAGATTTAAACTTGTGGAAGATGATACAGAATAGTTTTATAGGCATAAGCCCTCAGAGCGCAAAAGAAGTAGTTCTTCAGGTAAATTTATCCCCGGAAATGAATGTATCTAAGGCATCCGTGGCAGATTTAGAAATGCTCTGGGCTTCTTTTGATAAAATCATAACTAATATTAAAAATTATAATTTTCAGCCTGCCTTCTTTTTAAATCCTTTATCTAAAAAGATAGAAGCTTGGTCTATAATCCATTCAGTACAGTTTCCAAAATACTACAAGCGAACTTTTAATAAAGCTAATTCGTGTTTAGAATCTTTATTCGCTGAGCTGGGAAAAGAACGGGAAACTTTATCTATGCAAAATAAGTTAGAGCAGATAATCAAAAAAAATATAGTTAAAATAAGCAATAAGATAAAGGACTATCAAAAAAAACTGGAAGAAGTAGTAAATTGTAAGCAATATAAGGTAAATGGGGAGCTAATAAAAGCAAATCTTGCCGGCATTAAAAAAGGAGATCGGGAGACTACCGTCACCAACTATTATTCTCCTCAGCAGGAGAACATAACCATCCCGCTAAACGATAAATTAACTCCCTTAGAGAATGCCCGGTTATATTTTAAAAAATACCGGAAAACCAAAGATAGTTTTCAGATTATTTCAGAACAATTGAAGAATAATCAGCTAAAGTTTGACCAACTATTTGAACTTCAGAAACTATACAGTCAAAATAGTAACTCACTTTCTCATCTGCATAAAATCTATAATAAATTGACCAAATTAGGATGGGCAAAGAAAGCCACTGCTCCTCTTAAAAAAGCAAAAAAAGAAAGTAATAGATTACGGCCTAATAAATATATCTCTAAAGATGGCTGGGAAATCTACGTAGGTAGAAATAACCTGCAAAATGATTTTTTAAGCTTTAAATTGGCTTCCGGCAATGATACCTGGCTTCATGCAAAAAACATTCATGGGTCTCATATTATTATTAAAAATAAAGGGAGTAAACAATCTCTTCCGCTTGGCACCTTAATCCAGGCTGCAAATTTAGCCGCTTATTTTAGTAAAGCTAAAAAAGATAATAAAGTGTTGGTAGATTATACTTTTAAAAAATATGTGAAAAAACCTAAAAACGCTAAGCCCGGAATGGTTATTTATTCTCAAGAAAAGAGTCTTTGGATAAAAATAGATTTGGAAGAAATCAGAAACATGAAGAAGGTCTCTCAAAAATAAAAAAAAACAACCCTTATTATATTTCTCTATTTTTTATCTCTTTCTAAATAATCAATTATTTCCTGCATATCTTTGGGTAGAGGGGCACTAAATTCCATATATTTTTTGGTTGAAGGGTGTACAAAACCTAAAATATGAGAATGTAAGGCTTGCCTGCTGATATCTAATCCTTGCTTTTTGTGGCCGTATAACTGATCACCAACGATGGGATGGCCAATAAAAGCCAGGTGTACTCTTATCTGATGAGTCCTACCCGTACGAAGAGTTGCCTCTACCAGAGTATAGCCAAAAAATCTCTTTAAGGCCTTAAAATTAGTTATTGCTTCCCTGCTTTTCCCTTCCACTGTCACTGCCATTTTTTTTCTGTTCTTTAGACTCCTGCCGATAGGTGCGTCGATAATTCCCGAATCATCTTTCATATTACCGTGGACCATGGTTAGATATTTTTTCGTTACCTGGTGTTCTTTTATCTTTCTTGATAAGTCAAGGTGAGCAAAATCATTTTTTGCTACTACTATTAGGCCGGAGGTATTTTTATCCAGGCGGTGCACAATACCCGGCCTGATCACTCCACCTATCCCCGATAAGGAATCCCGGCAACGATAAAGCAGGGCGTTTACCAGAGTACCGGACCGTATCTTTCCTGCAGGGTGAACAATCATATTGGCTGGTTTATTAACAACCACCAGGCACTCATCTTCATAAATTATATCTAAGGGGATCGCCTCAGCGTTAATCTCTAATTCTTTATTTTCCGGTATAGTTAAATCTATCACATCCCCATTTTTTAAGATATAGCTTGCTTTAACCGGATTATTATTTACTCTTATTTTACCTTGGATGATTAAATTTCTAATCTGGGATCTAGAGGGACATATTTCTTTCTGGGTTAAATAAAGGTCTATTCTGATTTTATCTTCGCCTGTGAATATTAAACTTTTTTCTTTTTTAATCATTTGTCAGGGGACGGTCCTTTGAGAAGTTTTTAAATTAGTTGTTAGTGAATAGTTAGTATATCGTATCGCATATTGCGTATCGAGTATCGCGTTAAGAAAATCAGAATTCAGGAGTGGAGACGCGATATATCGTGCCTAAAGTAGGACAGGCGTCTCGCTTGTCTATTAATTCTGTTCTATCTTTGTTAAACTAAAAAGTCAAAACTAAAGCCATAAAACCATAATTCAAAATTCGAAGCTTTTTGTGATTGCGAGGGAGTAAAACGACCGAAGCAATCTCATAATTCCCGAGATTGCCACGCTCCCTACGATCACTCGTAATGACATTTCGGTTTTTTCGTTCTGGCTTCTGAATCCTATCTTCTCTTTTCTTCACTATACACTATATACTATATACTATATGCTATATACTATATACTAATTACGCTCTACGCTAGTTTTGCCTTTTTTCTTTAAAATATTCATAAACATCAGGGAAGCCAACACAACTCCTATTAAAATAGCCTGAGTAATGGTGAATAAATTAAAAATCTTGTAATTACTTTCGTAAAATCTAAAAAATTCCACGGTAAAACGGGAAATTGAATATAATATAAAAAAGCTCAACAGAAGAAATCCATCATACTTTTTATATTTTTTCATCCAATGAAGAATAAAAAATATTAAAAAGCCATATAAAGAAGTATAAAGTTGAGTAGGAACTACCGGGAGAGTACAGGAACTTCCGGAGGCAATCAATCCATCTTTTAATTGCTGTAAATACACCGGAGGCATATACAAAGAAGGAAATTTAATACCATAATTTTCCGAAACTACACCATAACAACAACCGTTTAAAAAACAACCTATCCTCCCAATCCCTATTCCAAGAGCGATAGAAGGAGCAGCAATATCCGCATATTTCCAGAATGAAATCTTAGTTCTTTTGACGTACAGCCAACATAGGAAATAAGCTACTAAAAATCCTCCTAAAAAGCTTAATCCACCCTGTCTGAAATATAATATTTTTATAGGATTTTTTGAGTAATAATCGATGTATTGCAAAACATATCCCACTCTACCCCCTATCAGGGCACCTAAAATTACGTACAAACTTATATCTAAAATTCTTTCTGGGTCTTCTCCGTATTTTTTTGCTTCTTTCATAGCAAAAAGAATGGCTGCAATAAAAGCTAAAGCAATCATCAATCCGTAAGAATAAATGGAAAATGAACCAATAGTAAATAATATTCTATACATCAGAATTTACTCCTTATCTTTTTTTGTATATCTTTTCTCCTCTTCCCATTCTTTCAATTTTTCCTCCTCTTCTCCATCTCCTTCATCTTTCTTTTCCGAAGTATGGAATAAAATATGAACCAATAATATTAACATTCCGCATACTATTGCTGTATCGGCAAAATTAAAAACCGGCCAAATTCTAAAATCTAAAAAATCTATTACTCTTCCGCCAATCCTCACCCGGTCAATAAGATTACCTACTGCACCTCCCAGAGCAAGCGTTAAAGGAATGTACATAAAAGGGTCTTTTTTGAAAATAATTTTTTTGTAAATTAAAATCACTAAAATTACTGAAATCAACACCGCTATTACAAAGAACTGGGTATTATATTCAAAGAGACCAAAGGAGGTTCGGGGATTCTCTATATAGGTTATATGAAATATTCCCTTAATTACCGGTATAGATTCTCCGATCTTCATTTTATATTGAATGAAAAGCTTGCTCGCCTGATCAAATAATATCACAAACATAGCTAAACTTATATATCCCATAGTTTTTCCTTTTATTCCTCAAAATGATTGTGCATTACTTTAGCACATTTTTCACAAATAGTTGGGTATTTTTTATCTTCTCCTACTGTCTCGCTGTGACACCAGCATCTTTCACATTTTTCTCCCGGTGCTCTGATTATCAACACCTTAACAGCAGGGAATTCGACACCTGTAAAGACATCAGAAGAAATACCTTTTTTCTCTTCCCCGTAAATTATATCTATTTTGGAAACAATAAATATGGTTTCCAACTGCTCCTTAAAGGACATCAGGTAATCACAAACTTCTTTATCTTCGGTATAAATATTTATCTGTGCCTCTAAAGAATTTCCGATAAATCCTTCCCCTCTTTTTATTTCCAGGGCTTTTAAAACATCCTTTCTAATCTTTAGTATGTTCTCCCATTTTTTTTCTAAATCTTCATCAATATTATTTTTATTTACTTCCGGCAAGGGAGTGAGAAAAACGCTTTCTTTGCCTTTTTTGGTTTCCCTCAAATACTGCCAAATCTCTTCTGCGGTAAAACTTAACACCGGGGCAATCAATTTAACCAAATCATTTATTATCAGATACAATACTGTTTGAGCTGCCCGGCGCTCTTCGGAATCAGTAAAAGCAGTGTAAAGCCTATCTTTAATTATATCCAAATAAAATGAACTCAAATCAATAGCACAAAAATTATGAATTTCATGATAAAGGGAATGAAATTCGAACTTATCGTAGCACTCATTCACTTTTTTCACTAATCTCTGAAAATTATTTAAGACTAACCGGTCTAGTTCGTTAAGTTTTTCATAAGAAACTGCATCTGTATCAGGATTAAAGTCAGATAAATTTCCCAGGATAAACCGGGCGGTATTTCTAACCCTGCGGTATATTTCCACTAATTGGTCTAATATCTTGGAAGAAATCCTAATGTCTGTCCGGTAATCTGAAGACGCCACCCACAATCTTAATATATCCGCTCCATATTTTTCGATAATCTCCTGAGGGGCAATGACATTACCTACGGATTTAGACATTTTTTTACCTTTTTCATCAACAATGAAACCATGAGTTAAAACAGTTTTGTAAGGTGCCTTTCCAAAAGCAGCCACTGAAGTTAAGAGTGAAGTTTGAAACCAACCTCTATGTTGGTCTGTTCCCTCCAGGTATAATTCTGCTGGCCAATGAAGTTTAGCTCTCTTCTTAAGCACTGCCGCATGGCTGCATCCTGAATCAAACCATACATCCATTATATCTTTCTCTTTTTCAAAGTCTTTACCCTGGCAGTGGGGGCACTGGTAATCCTTAGGTAGAATTTCTTCGGCTGGCATGGTAAACCAGGAATTTGACCCTTTTTCTAAAAACAATTTTTTAACTGAATTTATGGTTTCTTCATTTATTATAATTTCTCCGCATCTTTTGCAATAAAAAACAGGAATGGGTACACCCCACACTCTTTGACGGGAAATACACCAGTCGGTTCTGTTCTCCACCATACCGTATATCTTTTCCTTACCCCAGTCAGGAACAAATTGAACCTTTTCTATTTCGGATAAAACTAAATCACGAAAAGCTTCAATATTAACAAACCATTGCTTGGTAGCTCTAAATACTACCGGTTTTTTACAACGCCAGCAATGAGGATAAGAATGCGTTATTTTACTAACCTTCAACAAAGTTCCATTCTTGGTTAATTCTTCTATTACAGCAGTATTCCCTTCCTTGTAAGTTAATCCCTTAAACTTTCCACCTTCCTGGTTAAATTTCCCCTGACTATCAAGAGTAGTAAATATAGGAATTTTATATTTTACTCCTATCTCGTAATCCTCTTGTCCATGTCCGGGAGCAGTATGGACACAACCGGTTCCTTCATCCAATAAAACATGGCCTCCCAGTATAATAAGTGAATCCCGGTCAAAAATAGGATGTTTACACTTCATGCCCTCAAATGATTTGCCCTTTTCACTTCCTACAATTTTATAATCAGTAATCCCAATTTCTTTCATTACATTTTCTACTAAGGCAGAGGCTAATAAAAGATTGCCTTTTTTTGTTTTTACCAGACTATATTCAATCTCAGGATTTAAGGCAACGGCCATGTTACCAGGGATAGTCCAGGGTGTAGTAGTCCAAATAAGTACGTAAGTTTCTTCTTCTTTGTATTCAGGGAATATTTCTTTCAAACTATCTTTCACCAAGAATTTAACGTAAATAGAAGAGGACTCTTTGTCGTGATATTCTATCTCTGCGGCTGCCAGGGCTGTTTCACAATTAGCACACCAGTATACCGGTTTTAATCCTTTGTAAATATAGCCTTTTAAAAACATTTTTTTAAATATTTCTATCTGTTCCGCCTCATAAGCAGGTTTAAGGGTTAGGTAAGGGTTATCCCATTCTGCCATTACTCCTAATCGCTTAAATTCTTCTCTTTGCACATCGATAAAATGCCAGGCATATTGCTTACACTTTTCTCTTAATTCCACCGGATCTACCTCGCTTAAGCCAACTTTCATATCTTTGGTAACCTGAAATTCTATCGGTAAACCATGGGTATCCCACCCCGGGACATAGCGGGCATCATATCCTTTCATCGATTTATATTTAGGGATTATATCTTTTAATATCTTATTATATGCGGTTCCTATATGAATATTACCATTAGCATATGGGGGTCCGTCGTGCAAGATATATTTCTCCAAACCTTTCTTTTCTTCACATACTTTTTCATAAATTTTCTCTTCTCGCCAAAAATTTAACAATTTAGGTTCTTCTTGAGCCAAATTCGCTTTCATTTTAAATTTTGTTTTTGGTAAATTTAAAGTATCTTTATATTCCATTTTAACCTCTCCTCGTGCTTTATAATTTTTACAATAATATAACAAAAACCTCTTGCCTCATAAAAGGACAAGAGGTTTATAGTTCTCGTGGTACCACCTTATTTTTATCATTACCTCACGATAATAAACTTGGAGAGTAAATATATTTAAATAAATAAATCAATTTACTCCGTTTTTAACGATGTTCACCGCCCTAATCTACTTTTGAACCAATTTCGATTAGAAATATTGAGACGATTTTGGATAGAAAATATTTACAGGCTTCCACTAACCCTGCTCGCTGTGAAACTGTATCTATCTACTCTTCCTCAAAACAAATAAATAACTATTCTATTTTTAATATTCGTAATAATAGCATATTAAATCGGTTTGTGTCAATGTTCTAAAAAGAAAATATATAGTATCGAGTATCGAGTATCGAGTTAAAAAAAGAAGAAAAGATACAAAAAATTAGTATTCTTCTTTTTATCTAACTAGCCTACTAAAATTTAGATAAACAATAGCGTGGAGCGTATAGTTGCGGGCAATAAGTGAAAGTAAGAAAACCCAAGTATCGAGTATTGTGTATCGAATATTATGTTGGAAATTAGTTGGCTGGTTAGCTGGATAAGAATTCTGCTTCCTTAGCGCATTAGGAATTACTATTCGCTATCGACCAAATTAACCGGTAAATGGTAAACAGGATAACCATTTAACCATATACACTAATAATATTCCGGATTCTGAATCCTGGCCTCTAAATTCTGAATTATCAACTAATTTTTTCTAATTTTTCGAAAAACTCTTTTTGACTGATATTGTAAATCTTAATAAGCTTATTTTTGCTATTTTTCCCCGAAATTATTTCAATTTTTGACTTTGCTGTATCAAAATATTTAGCCAAATAGACAATACATTTTTTATTGGCCTTTCCTTCGACTGGCGGAGCAGCAATAGTAATCTTTAAAGAGTTATTATATACTCCGATAATTTTATTCTTAGATGAACCGGGAACAATTTTAGCTTTGATTACAATATCATTGCCCACAATTTTAAAATAATTATCTGTACTGCTGTTCATTTTTGGTTTCTTTAACTTCAGAATTTTGTTCTGCAACTAATTTTTCTAATTTGTCGGCCTTTCCTTCAGAAACTTCTTCCTCTATCTTTTCTTTAGAAATTTCTTCTTTAATATCGTAATTTCCTACTTCTTCAAATTCCTCATTTTCTAACATTTTTAAGTATAAATTCAACATTGATTTAAATTTTTCTTTAAATATAAACTTATACCTTCGCAGGTTATCAATTTCATTTTTTAACATATCTTCTTTCTGAAAAACCTGCTGTTTTAAGGCCTTAGCTTCCATCTCTGCTTTCTCTATGATTATCTTTGCTTCGCTTTCTACTCTACCCTTCATTTCTTCGGCAGATTTTTGGGCATTTAATAAAGCACTCCTCAAAGTTTCTTCAATCTCGCTGAACTCTTTTAATTTTTCTTGCATCTTCTCTATTTCTTCATTAAGTCTTACATTTTCATTAATTAATTCTTCATAATCTTTTACTATTTTGTCTAAGAAATCATCTACTTCTTCTTCGTTGTAACCCCTGAATGACCTGGAAAATTCCTGTTGTTCAATATCCATTGGTGTAATTCTCATTCAAATATCCTCCCTCATTTAATATTTCTATTAGATTTTTTAATATTGTTTAAAGAGCTATGCTAATAAGTATATTAACTATTGCTCTTTGAAGCAAATTCAGTAAAAAAAAGACAATTATTGGAGAAAGATCTAAACCCATACCCCCTAAAGGTAATATAACCCTGAAGGGTGCTAAAATAGGTTCGGTAACTCTATAGATAAATTGTACCACAGGGTTATGGGGATCTACAGGTATCCAGGTTAAAAATATCCTTGCTAAAATTAAATAACTGTAAAGTCTGAAAACTGTGTTAATTATTTGAATAAGTAAAAACATAGATAATATTTTCCTTCCGCTTTTATTGATTTATCTTTTTTATCTAAATTAATGGTTAATGAAAACCAAATATTCCTCTGCCAATTCTAACCATATTAGCACCTTCTTCAATAGCTATCTCAAAATCTTTAGTCATACCCATGGAAAGATAGTCCATTTTAACATTTTCTATATTTTTACTCTTTATTTCTTTAGATAACTCCCGGAGTTTCCTGAAATATGGCCGAACTTCTTCTTTGTCTTTTACTATTGGGGCAATAGTCATTAAGCCTCTGACCTTTATTCTAAGAAATTCAGAAATATTTTTTATAAAAGGCTTTACTTCTTCCGGTTTAATCCCATATTTACTTTCTTCCCCGGAAACATTTACCTCAACTAAAACATCCATTATCTTCCCAAATTGCTTCGAACGCTTGTCTATTTCTTGGGCTAATTTTATACTATCTACAGAGTGAATACAATTAAATATTTCTACAGCGTATTTTACCTTATTAGTTTGCAAGTGTCCTATTAGATGCCACTCTATACCAGCAGTTAAAATTTGATATTTTTCTTTAGCATCCTGAACTCTGTTTTCACCAATAATTTTTACCCCGGCATTTATA
>CAZXYB010000003.1:24169-26106 GCA_964644855.1 uncultured Atribacterota bacterium
CTCCGTTAGCAATGTATACTACTCTCTCAGCTAAATTTGTAGCGTGGTCGGCAATCCGTTCAATACTATTAGAAACAAAAATTAAATGAATCGCTCTGCTGATAGTATGGGGATCTTCCATCATAAAAGTTAAAAGTTCACGAAGTATCTGATTATCCAAATCGTCAACTGTTTTATCTCTTTCCCATACTTCCCTGGCTAATTCCACATCTCCGTTGAAATAGGCGCTTAAGCCATCTTTCAACATATTTTGGGCAATTTCAGCCATACGAGGAATATCTATTAGAGGCTTTACCATGGATTTGGTAGATAGGTATTGGCTGGCCCTTGCTATATCCACGGCATGATCGGCTACTCTTTCTAAATCAGATACCGTCTTGTAACCACATCCGATTATCCTTAAATTTTTAGCAATGGGATGGCGTAGGGCAATCATCTGTAAACATTGTTCTTCAATGTCTAATTCCATTTTATCAATTACATCATCGTTCTCAATCACCTTTGCCGCTAAATCCAAATCCTGTTCAACTAAAGACTTTATAGACATATCAATTGCTTCTTCGACTAAATTTGCCATCTTTATTAAACTTTCCTTTAAGCCAGGAAGTTCGTTATCAAAATATAACTTTTCCCCTTTTAAACTCTTTTTTTTAATCATAATTTATTTATCCTCTATATTGTATTTGTATCCAGTATCTTGTATCTTGTAAGAGAAAAATTCGAGTTATCTAAAGGAAATACGATTCATGAGATACGAGATACATATTTAGCTTATGCTTAATATATCAAAAATAGCAAGATATTTCAATAATATTGTATTCGTATTGCCTATTGCAAGAATAAAGAGAAAACAGGAAAGAGAAAAATTACCGAGTAAAAAAAATTATTAGTAAATAGTTAGGGAGCGGTTAAATCCGCTCCCTATATCGAAAATGATACTTTATTAGAATAACTTTTAAATTTTAAATTATGGTTTTATGCTTTTCGTTTTTCGCTATTTATGACTTATTACTCGTCGCTACAAGTACTATATGCTATACGCTGAACGCTTCGCTCTAATTATTTTATTTTCTCTTCTTAAGGGCAGCGCCTCCAAGATAAGCTTCCTGCACTTTTTGATTGCTCTTTAGATCAGAAGCCAGCCCACTAATAGTAATATTTCCGGTTTCCAGCACATATCCCCTTTCAGCAATACTTAATGCTTTACGGGCATTTTGTTCTACTAATAATATTGATATACCCTGCTTATTAATTTCACGGATAATTTGGAAAATTTGTTTTACTAATAAAGGGGCCAGGCCCAGGGAAGGTTCATCCAGAAGTAAGATACGGGGAGTACTCATCAAACCTCTTCCCATTGCTAACATCTGCTGTTCTCCTCCTGATAATGTTCCGGATAATTGATTACGTCGCGCTTTAAGAATAGGAAATAAATCATAAACTCTTTCCATGGATTCTTTAATATTCTTTTTGTCTTTTCTTCGAGTATATGCACCCAAATTAAGATTTTCGTCGACTGTAAGAGTTGCAAATACTTTTCGACCCTCGGGTACATGGGAAATACCTTCCATAACTATTTTAAATGCCTTAACATTGTTAATTTCTTGGTCATCTAACTTAATCTTTCCACTGCGAATGGGCAATAACCCGGAGATAGCCCTTAGAAGAGTACTTTTCCCCGCTCCATTTGCTCCTAATACTGTAACTATTTCACCTTTATTAACTATAAGTGAAATTCCTTTAAGAGCTTCAATGGAACCATAATATATTTTTAAATCTTCTACTTTTAATAGTGCAGTCATATTACTATTCCTCCTCCTCTTCATCTTTGCCTAAGTAAGCTTCAATCACTTGAGGATTACTATATACTTCTTCGGGCAAGCCTTCAGCAATTTTTTTACCTTCATCCATTACTGTAACCCAATGAGAAATTCCCA
>CAZXYB010000004.1:0-2810 GCA_964644855.1 uncultured Atribacterota bacterium
TAACCTCTTTATATTTTTTTAAAAATTAATTTATCTCTTAAATCACTTTTGATCTAATAATTTACATTTTATTTAACAATTGCTAAGATATCTTTTTCGCTCAGAATGAGATAATCTTCATCATTGTCACCCTTGATGTCTGTCCCGGAATATTTTGCATAAACTACTTTATCTCCTTTTTTAACAGTCATGGGAATAATTTTTCCTTCTTTGCTAGCAGCGCCGGGTCCTGTTGCCAATACTTCTCCTACTTGAGGCTTTTCTTTGGAAACAGTATCTGGAAGTAGAATTCCTCCTTTACTCTTCTCCTCTTTGACTTTGGGTTTTATTAATACCCGATCTCCTAGTGGTTTTAATTCCTTAACGTTCACGTTCAGTAACCTCCTTTAATTAATATTTATATTTTATAAACTAATTAGCACTCTCATGGTAAGAGTGCTAAAAGAACCTTATATATAATATATAAACTTCTTAGGAAAAGCAAGCTTCGAAATCAGTCATATTTGGCTATTTGCCGTAATATTTCATGATTGTAAATTATCTAATGATTATTTACTTCTATTTAATAGTTTATTCTCTCTAATGGTAATCGTGAAACTGCATCTAGGCTTAAAGACGATTTTTTATTTTCTTTAAACTTATAATATCCTGCTGAAGCTACCATCGCTGCATTGTCTGTACACAAAGAAATTGAAGGATAGAAAACCTTAATATTTAATAAATTTGCTTTTTCTTTAATCTCTCTTCTTAGAGAGCTATTGGCAGCAACTCCACCAGCTAAAATAATCTGTTTCGTTTTAAACTTCAAAGCAGCTTTTATAGTCTTCCCTACTAAAACATCGGTTACTGCTTGTTGGAAGGAAGCTAATATATCGCTAACAGGAATATTTTTATTCTCTTTTTCTAATTTTTTTATATAGTAAATTACCGCAGTTTTAAGACCGCTAAAACTAAAATCATAACTTTTATCATTTAAAATAGGCCGAGGAAATTGGATTGATGAAGGATTCCCTTCTTTAGCCAATTTTTCGATGATAGGACCACCGGGGTAGCCTAAGTCTAAAAACTTTGCTATTTTATCGAAAGCTTCTCCTGCTGCGTCATCTTTGGTCTGACCTAATAATTTATATTCTCCAAAACATTTTATATATATCAAAGAGGTATGTCCACCTGAAACAATTAAACAAATAAAAGGGGGTTTTATTTCATTATGTTCTAAAAAATTTGCATAGATGTGGGATTCAAGGTGGTTTACTCCAATGAGTGGTATATTTTTAGCCAAAGCTATAGCTTTGGCGACAGATAATCCCACTAATAGAGAACCTATTAAGCCTGGGCCGTAAGTTACTGCTATTGCAGATAAATCAGTAATCTTTTTCCCTGATTCGTCTAAGGCTTTGTCAATTACCGGGATGATATCCTCCATATGTTTACGTGAAGCTATTTCTGGAACCACTCCTCCGTATTTTTGATGAATGCTAATCTGGGAAGCGACTATATTGGAAATAATTTTTTTTCCATCTTTCACAATAGCCGCTGCTGTTTCGTCACAGGAGGTTTCGATTCCCATTATTAAATCTGACATATATTTTCCCCTTTCAATATTAAAACAACAAATATATTTCTTTTCCAAAAAATAGTATAATAAACATTTCTCGATAAAGCTAAAAACTAAGAGCGCAAAACGCAAAATCATAGTCCCCCGCTTTCTCTTTGCAAACTCGTAATAATCTATAATCCAAAACTATTAACTTATTGATTATCGCTTATATTTTTTCTCCCAGACAATTTCAGCCTCAGACTTCCTCAAATAGAAAGGAGAAAGTGTAGAAATATTATCTTCTTCTCTTTTTTTAAGTTTATTTAAACCTAAAAAAGCAATACTAGTGGCCATCTGTAAATTTATTTGGGAGTCGACAAACAAAGCATTATTACCTAATTTTTCCTTAATAATATCCCGATATTTTTTTATTCCATCTCCTAAGAAAATTATCTTTTCTTTTAAAGGGGAAAGCCGGATAAGCAGACTTTGAATATCTTCACATTTATAATCCATAACCCTGTGCAAACTATCCCCTCCTTTAAATAAAACATCATATATTTCGTCTTTCTTGGATTCTAAAATAGGACATATCAAATAGGGAATTTCTTTTAAAGGGAATGCCATACCATCTAAGGTAGGAATTCCCAATAAAGGTAATGAGCAGGCATAAGATAAACCTTTAGCTACGCTTAAACCGATTCGAAGACCGGTAAATGAACCTGGGCCTATAGAAACTGCGATACCATTAATTTCTTCCATTTTTAAGTCTATGTTCTTCAACAAGTCTTTTATAGCAGGCACTAAAATAGATGAGTGTTTTTTCTTCAAACCATTAATAGTATACTCGATAAGAACATCTTCTTCTTCTATTAAACCTAAATTGCAAAATTGAGTAGAGGTATCAATTCCTAAAATTTTCAATTCCGCTTAGCTCCTTTAAAATTTTTTCAAATCTATCCCCTTGAGGAATGAAAGTGATTGTTCTTTTATAATGATCTTCAAATTTGATATCAATCTTTAAATGTTCTTTTGGTAAATATTCTTCAATCTTCTCAGCCCACTCAATAACTGTCAAGCCTTCTCCGTAAAAATATTCCTTGTAACCCAATTCTAAAATTTCTTCTGCATTATTAAGCCTAAACAGATCGAAGTGATAAATTGGGATTTTACCTCGATATTCATTTATAATGGTAAAAGAAGGGCTAGTAACATAATCTTTCACTTCTAATTGCTGAGATATCCCTTGAATAAAACAGGTTTTTCCTGC
>CAZXYB010000004.1:2910-17778 GCA_964644855.1 uncultured Atribacterota bacterium
AATCTTTCACTTCTAATTGCTGAGATATCCCTTGAATAAAACAGGTTTTTCCTGCCCCTAATTCTCCGTAAAAAGCTAATAAATCTCCTGCCCTAACTAATTTGCCTATATCTTCCCCTAATTTTTTCGTTTCTTCAGGACTTTTAGAAATAATAGTTAAATTCATTTTAATCTATTCACCAATTCTCCAATTTACCAATTGACCAATTAAATTAGTTATTTAGTTAAATGGTTACCTAGTTAGCTGGTTAAGAAAACAGATTTAAGATAAAAAAACTGGTTTTATAGTATTACAGTTTTCGTTTTTAATTTTCTAAACTAATTAACCAGGTAACCAACGAACTTATTTTGTACGCTATATACTATTTTGTGCTATACGCTATAGTAATTTTTCCCCTAACATAGTTTTAACCTTCCAGGGTCTTCCATTCTTAATAAATAATTTAGGAACTCGTTTTTTATCGGGCATATGAACAATTTCATAATTAATAGTCCCAATTTTTCCTGCTATTTCTTCTACGGCTATTTCTTCATGTCCCTGTCTTCCCCAAAGTACCACTTCATTATCTATTTTTACTTGAGAAAGATTAGTAACATCTATCATACACTGGTCCATACATATCCGCCCGATTATAGGAAAACGCTTTCCTTTTACCAAAACCTCTCCTTTATTAGAAAGTAAGCGATTATAACCATCAGCATATCCTACCGGCAAAGACGCAACAACTGTTCTTTTCTTCTTGGTAGTATAGGTTCGACCATAGCCGACATCTTCTCCCTGAAGCAATTCCTTTAAAAAAACTATTCGAGTTTTGAAACTGTAAGCAGGAGTTAATTTTATAGTCTTCTGCACATCTTCTGAAGGATAAAGTCCGTAGAGAGAGATTCCCGGCCTCACCATATCTAACCACATATGTGGTAAATCAAGAAGGGTGGCACTATTTCCTACATGTTTTACCGGAATTCTTATTCCTTCTTTTTCTAAAATATTTAAGACTTCCACAAATTTTTTAAATTGTGCTTCAGTGTAAGACTTGTCTTTTTCGTCAGCAACTGAAAAATGGGTAAAGATGCCCTCTATCTCCACATTTTTCAAAACCTTCACTTTTTTAATGAAATTTAAAACATGATTAGGGGGTATTCCTATTCTTCCCATACCAGTATCTACCTTAAGATGAACCTTAACTATTTTGTCTTCTTTAAACGCTGAATCAGAAAGCTTTTCTATCATTTCATATTCACTCACAGTAGGAATTATATTATATGATACCAACGGTTCTACTTGCTGCTTCAAGGTTAAACCAAAGACTAAAATAGGAACAGTAATGCCGCTTTTGCGGAGAAAAATGCCTTCTTCTAAACGAGCAACTGCTAATCTGGTAGCTCCATTATTTAAAACTACTGAAGCTATTTCTAAAATATCATGCCCGTAAGCATTGCCTTTAACTACCGCCATTAATTCTTTTTTTTTACCTATTAACTTTTTAATATTTTTCACATTGTTGGCAATTGCATCAAGATTTATTTCTACCCAGGTAGGGCCCAATAGTTTTTGCATAGTTTAATTTCCCCTTCTTTTATATCGTATATCGTATTAATTATGGCGTACAGCGAAACTAGCGTGGAGCGTTTAGCGTTTAGCGTTTAGTTAACAAACGAGGGCCTGTCTTCTTGAATTCACAATTTTGCTTTGTAGGGGTTGGATTTATCCAACCCGAGTTTTGTTTTGATAATTTATTAGCGGGCTCGATGAATCAAGCCATTGGAAGGGCGTATTGCAATACGCCCCTACTTCTTCTTTGCTTCTGATTACTAATTCCTGCAACTTTTCTCTTTCGCTATATACTATATGCTAAATACTATATACTAATTATCCTATACGCTCTACGCTAAACGCTATCCGCTATAATAGTATATACTGTCTTTATTTATTCTAAATTCAAAAAAGCCTGAGGGATTTGAGACAAGATATCTCCGGCTATCATACCTCTTTCTCCTTTGATGTCTCGGGCTAAATAGCCAGCCAGACTATGGATGTAAACTCCGGTTATTGCAGCAGAAAAATTATCAGCACCCTGAGCTATCAGGCTGCAAATTATTCCAGTCAGAACATCCCCCGAACCTCCGGTAGCCATTCCCGAATTATCACCAACATTGATATAGATCTCCCCTTCTTTATTGGCAATTATTGTTCTAGCTCCCTTTAAAACTACTACAATTCCATATTTTTGAGCAATTTCTCTGGTAATATCTAATTGATTATCTAAAATATAATCTATGTCCTTATTTATTAGTTTAGCTAGTTCTCCGGGATGAGGAGTAATTACCAGAGGGGTTTTAGTCCTTTCTAATATTTCAAGATCTTCACTTAAAGCATAAATTGCATCGGCATCAATAACCAAGGGGATATTAGACTTTTCTATAATTTTTTTTGCTAATCTTTGAGTCTCTAATTCTCGAGAAATACCAGGACCTATCCCTAATACGGAATAATTTTTCATTAATTTTGAAATCGTTTCTTCTGCTTCTTCCCCCAAAGACTGTTTTTCCGTTTCGGCAAGAGGAAGAGTCATAACTTCAGTTAATTTTACTTCCATTATTGAATTCAAACTTCGAGGAATTCCTAATACCACAATCCCTGCTCCACTTCTCATAGCTGCTTCACTGGCTAAATATGCTGCACCAGTCATGCCAATCGAGCCAGCTAAAATTAAGACTTTGCCGAAAGAACCTTTATGGGAATAAGTTGCGCGAAAAGGTAGAAGTGATTTAACTATTTCTTTGGTTATCATATTAGTTTTTATTTTATTATTTTTGAAAAGATAAGAGGGTATTCCAATGTCTTCAACCGTTACCTTTCCTGCATAGCTTGCTCCAGGAAAAATCAATAAACCAATTTTTGGTAAAGCTAAAGTAATAGTATGAGCTGCCTTAATGCATGGTCCTTTAATCTTTCCCGTATCTGCATCTAAACCAGAAGGAACATCAATTGCAACTACTTCCTTGTTAGCAATATTAATCAAATCTATTATCTTAGCTTTTAAACCGGTTACCTTCCCTTGTAATCCGGTTCCTAATATGGCATCAATAATTAAACCAGAATTTTGTATGGCTTTTTGTATTTCTTCGAGTTTCGTGGTTTCTGCTTCAAATAATTCAACTCCCATTTTAGTAATTACATTTAAATTTTCTTCTGCTTCACCTTTAATTTTATTAAAAGGGGCAAGGAGAAATACTTTTACTTTCACTCCGTAATTATAAAGATGGCGGGCAACTACAAAACCATCTCCCCCATTATTGCCCGATCCAGAAAAGATGACAATCTTTTTTAATCTTAAATTAGGGTAAATAATTTTTAGATTTTGAAATATTCTCAATCCTGCATTTTCCATTAAAACAAGGCCAGATAGATTATTTTCTTCTATCGCTTTCCGATCAATTTCTCTCATTTGTTGGCTGGTAACTACTTTCATAAGATAACTCCTCTTTAATTAGTCGTTAGGGAATAGTGAATAGTCGTTAGCTTTAAATACAAGTTGCAAGATGCAAGTGTTTATAATTTACCAATTGGCCGATTATATTAGTTAACCAGTTACCCGGTTGGCTAGTTAATTCTAGTAGTTGGTTCCTGGTTTTAAATTATTGGTTTTTATTTATCAAGTATACCTTCAAGAATTACTTGGGCAATAGCATATTCTTTGGCGTGAGAGATGGTGACAAAATACTTTCTAACTCCTTTTGCCAAAGCAATGTTTTTTAACTTTCCGGATGTGTCTATGATAGGTTGTCCCAAATCATCATTTTTTATCTCAATTTCTTTCCAATTAGTCCCTCTTAAGCCTAATCCTAATGCCTTCAATAATGCTTCTTTGGCGGCAAATTTCCCGGCATAGGATTGAAATTTATTATCTTTCTTTTTTTCACAATAATTTCTCTCCAGGGGAGTAAAAATCCTGGAGTTAAAATTATTTCCCCATTTTTTAATTATTTTTTTTATTCTTTCTATCTTAACTAAATCTATTCCGCAACCTATAATCAAGACCATCTATCCTTTTACTTGTAAATTTTTTTCTATTAGTTAGTAATTATCTAGATAATTTAAAGTTCATTATAATAAATACTACCCTTTACTATTTTTCCTTTTAGCCATTTCAGTAAATATTTCTTAAGTACGTTTCTGCTGACGGGTATCAAAAAAATAAAACCTGCTATATCTGTGACAAAACCAGGAGTAAGAAGTAATATGCCTCCAGCCAAAATAATCGCTCCCTGAATTAAGCTATCTCCTGGCATAATTCCATCATTTAAATCGTTCTGAATCTTCTTTAATATCATAAAACCCTGATTTTTTACCAAATAAGCTCCTAATATCCCGGTAAAAATAATTATACCGATTGTAGTTAAACTCCCTATCTTTTTCCCCACTTCAATTAAAACATATAGTTCTGCTACTGGAACTACTATAAATAATATTAACAGTTTACTAAAAAACATTATTTACTCCCATTCATAATTAAAGTAATTTTAGTAAAATATCCTTAAATTAGTCGTTAGCATTTAGTCGTTAGTCGTTAGTGAATAGTATTTAGTAAATAAAATACATTAATGATTAATAAGTTATAGAGTTTAAGTTACAAATTGCCAGCTTATAGAAAAACCAAAGTGTGTAGAGGCTCTATTATCATACTCCCTTACAATAAACTGTAAACTGATAATTCGAAACTGAAAATTGTATTTAATACTAACGACTATTCACTATTCACTAACGACTAATTAGGGCTTACAAAAAAAGGAAATTCCTATACAATTAAATTAATTTAAGATTAGTATTACATATATTCTTCTACTTCTCTCTGCATCTCTTTAGATATAACTATAAACTTCCCCTTTGCCTCCGTTAATAAGGCGCCATCTTCTGAACGAGCTTCCGCTTGAGCCTCAATCATCCTGCCTAAATCTTTAGTCATCTGAGCAGTAAAAAAAATCTTGTCACCTACCAAAGCTTTTTTTCTGTATTTTATGTTTACTTCTACGGTCATAGTCATAACATCCTTATTTACAATTGCAGTTCTGCCCATTATTTCATCTAAAATAGAAAACAATATTCCTCCGTGAACAATTCCTTTAAAACCTTGGTGTTTCGGTTCGGGAATGAACTCTGCTTTAATTTTATCTTGATCTCTAAAAAAAGCTATGTTTAAACCGATAGGATTGTCTTTTCCACAGACGAAACAGTTCTTATATCCTGGTAAAGCTTGCAAAATTAAAACCTCCCTGTAATTAGTTATTTGGTTAACTGGTTAGTTGGTTGCTTAGTTAAGTAGCTTACCGCATAAATAAATGACTAACTATCCAACAAGTAATGCAGTGTGTTACAGGTGATAAGCAACCTGTAATAAATACCTGTTTTTATAATTTAGGAAATTTAATCTTATTACTCATTACATCTTACTTGTTACTGTATTTTATACGAGATATGATTCACGAGAAATGAGATATGTATTTGGCTTCTTTATTCTATTTTCTTAACCAGTTAACTAAGTAACTAAATAACCAACTAACTGATTCTATACGCTCTACGCTAAACGCTATCCGCTAAAATGAAATACTATATACTAATTTTTAACTATTTCTTTTATCGCCTTTATGGTGGTATAAATATCTTCTTCACTAATGCCGTGATGAGTAACCAAACGAACCTTAGTTGGTGGTCGAGGTGAACCTAATATATTATACTCTGCTAACTTGGGCAAAAATTGGTAAGTGTTTATACCAGATTCATTAAGGTCAAAATAGACCATATTAGTCTGAACTGTCTCTAAATCAACTTTTATTCCACCTATACCATCCAAACCCTCTCCTAAAATTCGGGCATTTTTGTGGTCTTCTTCTAATCTTTCTACCATATTTTCGAGGGCAATTATCCCGGCTGCTGCTAAAATACCTGCTTGTCTCATCCCTCCCCCCAGCATCTTTCTATTTTTACGGGCCTTTTGAATGAATTCTTCTGAACCGGACAAAATCGAACCTACCGGAGCACTAAGACCTTTGGAAAGACAAAACATCACTGAATCAACATTTTTAGTGAGGAGCGCTGGTTCAAGGTTTAAAGCTACAGCAGCATTAAATATTCGAGCCCCGTCTAAATGAACTTGAATATTTCGTTGATGGGCTAATTGGCAGATTTCTTCGGTCACTTTTAGTGGAACAATTGTTCCACCTGCTCGATTATGAGTATTCTCCACACAGATTAAAGTTGTTTTAGGGTAATGGAGATTTTCATCCCTCAATGCCCTTTTAATATCCTGAGGATTAAGAATTCCTTTATCCCCGACAACCAACCGGGGTATCACACCAGCTACTGCCGACATACCACCCACTTCATAATAATATATGTGAGAATCCATCTCTAAAATTACTTCATCTCCTCTTTGGCAATGAGTCAATACCGCAATAAGATTTCCCATAGTACCACTGGGTACAAATAATGCTGCCTCTTTCCCTAATTTTTTAGCTGCCAATTCTTCCAATCGATTAATTGTTGGATCTTCTTGGTAAACATCATCTCCCACTTCAGCATTATTCATAGCTTCTCGCATCTCATCTGTTGGCAAGGTAACCGTATCACTTCTCAAATCAATTTTCTTTAACTGGTAATTATTAATAATTTTCACCTCCAAAAAATACTCGTTAATTAGTTCCCTGGTTAGCTAGTTTAAAACATTATTCTATTAATTAATGAACTAACTAACCAATTAACTAACTAACTGTCTAACTAAATTTATACGCTATACGCTGTTTTTGTTAATAAATCGCTAAATATTTATCCAATTCCCATTGGTGTACTTGCATTCGATAACTCTCCCACTCTTCTTTCTTGGCATCGACATAATTTTCAAAAATATGAGTGGTTAAGGCAGATTTTACTACCTCGTCCTTATCTAATTCTAATAAAGCTTCTTTCAATGTGCAAGGCAAATTTTCAATGCCTAAAGATTTTTTCTCTTCCTTGCTCATAGTGTAAATATTTTGACTCACTGGCTCTCCCGGATCAATCTTGTTTTTAATTCCATCTATTCCTGCTTTTATCATTACTGCAAAAGCCAAGTAAGGGTTACAGGATGGGTCAGGACTTCTCAATTCAGCTCTGGTACCTACTCCTCTGGCTGCAGGTACTCTGATTAAAGGACTACGATTTCTCTCTGACCAGGCAATATATACCGGTGCTTCATAACCGGGAGTTAGCCTTTTATAAGAATTTACCAAAGGATTAGTAATGGCAGTAAAGCCTCTGGCATGTTTTAATAATCCTCCCATAAAATACAAAGCTTCTTTACTTAGCTCATACTTTCCATCCGGGTTGTAAAAAATATTTTTACCATCTTTAAATAAAGATAAATGAGTGTGCATCCCCGATCCATTTATCCCAAAGATGGGCTTGGGCATGAAAGTAACATGTAAATTGTGTTTTAAGGCTATAGTTTTACCGGTTAATTTCAAAGTCATTATTCTGTCAGCCGCAGTGAGAGCATCACAATATCTAAAATCAATTTCATGCTGACCGGGAGCAACTTCATGATGTGCTGCTTCGATTTCAAACCCTAATTTTTCCAAAGCAATTACCATATCCCTTCTCGCTTCTTCCCCCAAATCGACGGGTAAAAGATCGAAATATCCACCTTGATCATGAGTTTTGGTAGTCGCCTTACCTTCTTGATCCCTAAAAAATAGAAAAAATTCCATCTCTGGTCCAAGATTGGTAGAATATCCCATCTCTTCCACTTCTTTTAGTACTCTCTTTAAATTATTTCTAGGGCAACCATTAAAAGGTAAACCATCAGGATTGTAAACATCACAGATAATTCGGGCTACATCTTTTTCTTCTTCCCAGGGATTTACTGTAAAAGTGGAGTAATCTGGTTTTAAATACATATCAGATTCCTCAATCCGCACAAAACCCTGTATAGAAGAGCCATCGAACATGATCTCCCCATTAAGAGCCTTTCCCAGTTCTCTTACCGGAATTTCTACATTCTTGGGCATTCCCAAAATATCGGTAAACCTTAGTCTCATAAATTTTATATTTAGTTCTTTAGCTTTATTTAAAATCATCTCTTTGGTTATTTTTTTCATTTATAATTCTTCCCCTTTTAATATTTTTTCTAATTTCATTTTAATTAATTATACTCTTGCTTTCTAATTTTACAAAGTATTTTTTTTCTAAAATAATCAACTTTTTATTCTACAGTAACACTTTTAGCTAAATTCCTCGGCTTATCTACATCACACCCCAATCTGTCAGCAATGTGATAGGCAAATAATTGTAAAGGTATAACCGATAAGATAGGATATAGTATATCCAAAGTTTTAGGAATATAAAATACTTTATCTACTATACTGGTAATTTCTTTATCGCCTTCTGTAGCAATCGCTAATACCATAGTATCTCGAGCTTTAACTTCTTTTATATTATTAAATACTTTAGTATAAACCTTATCCTGTGGCACGATAACCACTACCGGGAAAGTCTTATCCAAAAGAGCAATGGGGCCATGTTTCATCTCTCCTGCTGGATAACCTTCAGCGTGTATATAAGAAATCTCCTTAAGTTTTAAGGCCCCCTCTAAAGCAATGGGATAATTAATCCCTCGCCCCAGGTAAAGAAAATTATGATATTTATTAAATTCTTTACTTAATTTAATAATCTCTGGGTCTTTAAGTAAAATAATCTCGACCAGTTGAGGAAGCTTCATTAACTCAGAAATTATTTTCTTAATCTCCGATGAATTAAGAGCCTCCCTAACTTGAGCAAAATAGAGAGATAATAGGTAAAGGCACATTAATTGACCAATAAAAGCCTTCGTAGTAGCCACACCTATTTCCGGACCTGCCTTAATATACATTACACTATCTGCTTCCCGACTGATAGTGCTTCCCCTTACATTGGTAAGAGCCAATATGTAGGAACCAGCTTCCCGGCAAGCTCTTAAAGCAGCTATAGTATCCGCAGTTTCTCCTGATTGGGATATTAGAATGGTTAAATCTTTTTTACCCAATAATATTTTCCTATATCTAAATTCAGAACTATAATCTACCTCTACCGGAATACCGGTTAACTCCTCAAAAATATATTTACCTGCTAAAGCCGTATAATAAGAAGACCCACAAGCCAAAATAGATATTTTTTCTATTTCTTTAATCTTATCTAAAGGAAGAGATAGGTCGTTAAGCTCTAGTGTTTTTGTAGATAGATTAATTCTATCCTCTAAATTATTACGGATCACCATAGTTTCTTGAAAAATTTCTTTTAACATAAAATGTTTGTATCCACTCTTTTCTGTCATCTCTTCGTCCCAATCAATATTTTTTACTTCTTTCTGTAATATTTTACCTTCGGAATCGATTATCTCTGCTCCATCTTTAGTTATAGTAGCAATCTCTTTTTCCTCTAAAAAAATTACTCTATTTGTATAACTAAGCAAAGCGGGAATATCAGAAGCTATATACATCTCTCCTTCTCCTATTCCGATAATCAAAGGGCTCCCGCAACGTGAAGCGACAACTTTACCCGGATCACGAGTAGAAATAACTCCAATGGCGTAAGACCCTTCTATTTCTTTTATAGATTCTTTTACTGCTAAAGTTAAATCATCCTGATAATTACTTTCTATTAAATGGGGAAGAACTTCGGTATCTGTTTCAGATACAAAATTGTGCCCTTGGGAAATTAATCTTTCTTTTAAGGGTTTGTAGTTCTCTATAATACCATTATGTACTACCACTACCTCCGAATTGCATCCATTATGAGGGTGCGCATTTATATTGTTAGGTCTCCCGTGGGTAGCCCATCTAGTATGCCCTAATCCTACATTACCTTTTGGGGCACCTTTTTCTAATAAATTTTCTAACTTAATTACTTTTCCTTTACATTTTACTATTTTAATTTTATTATCTTTTAATACTGCAATACCTGCAGAATCATATCCCCGATATTCTAATTTTTTTAATCCAGACATTAAAATGGGGACTGCTTCTTTTGAACCAATGTATCCTATAATTCCACACATTTTTTAATCCTTTCTTTTTGTAAAATATTAAAACTATTTCAAAAAAATAAATACCCTATTACCAATCCATTAAGAAAGATAATAGGGTTCTCTGTTGTTTCTACTTTTACAATAAATACCTTAATATCCAAGAACTTCTTTAAGCAATCGCATTATATACCTATCGAAAATTTAAGGTCTAAAGCGAAAAACTAAAAACTATCATTCAAAAATTGAATATTTTTTCATAACTTTGAGTATTGAGTTTTAGTTTTTACACTTTCCACTTCTATCTTTGCGTTATCTTTTAAAAAACTAGCTGTACTATAATAGAAAAACCTTTATCAAAATACTGAAAAATGGATTCATTTTTGCCATAAAAACCTCTCTGTCCTTACAATTACTCACAAGTTTTACAGGTTTTTTAAGGATCTGGCTAACCCAGGAGCATCCGCCGAATTCTCGATAAACTCCTTCCTCGTCAACTTACCTTATCAAAGCGCTTAGCCCTTCAAATTGAGTAAGTTCTGGCGCTTGTATTTAATTTTATTAATATGTATCTCTTTATCACCTCCTTTTAACCTTCCAATCTTCCAGTCGCCCAGTCTACCGGTCTTCCGGTTTATTTAGTCGTTAGTATATATTATAGCGGGTAGCGTTTAGCGTATAGTTTTGGATTAGCAAGATGTTTGTCTTAATTAAACTAAAACTTTGAGCTAAAAGTGAAAAACCATAATTGTTATTTAATAATTCTAGAGTCAGCACTCGGGAGAATATAAAATTACTTAACAAATAATACAATCCCATAATTTAAAATAATTCTGAATAATGGGTTTTATCTTTTGGCTTTGATCTTGTGTACGAAATACGAATATAGTTTTGCGTTTTTAGTTTTAGTGCTAAATGCTATTCACTATTCACTAACGACTATTCACTATTTAAATATCTTCCTTTCTAATTACCTCACTTAACTCCTGAGATATTTTCTCTAATTTATTTTTATCTTCTCCTTCTAATAATATCCTAATTAACGGTTCAGTACCAGAGGCTCGAACAAAAATTCTACTTTTTCCGTCAAGTTCTTTTTTCATTTCTTTAATAATTTTTTTTATGCAAGCATTCTTAAAAAATTGCTGCTTATTTTTGACCTCATAATTCAAAATAATCTGAGGATATTTTTCCATTACTGATGCCAAATTAGATAGGGTTTTTTCTTCTTCCCGAAGAACTTTCATAAGTTGTAGAGAGGTTAACAATCCATCTCCAGTAGTACTATATTTTGAGAAAATAATATGGCCTGATTGCTCCCCTCCTAATACCGCATTAAACTTCTTCATCATTTCTAATACATAACGATCCCCGATATTGCCTCTAATAACCTGTCCTCCTGCTTTTTCTATAGCCCTATCAAAGCCAATATTGCTCATTAAAGTAGTTACTACTGTCTTATTAGGCAACTGGGCTTTCTTGATAAGGTTTAAAGCACAAATTACCATTATTTGATCCCCATCCACAATGTTTCCCTTTTCGTCTACGGCGATAACTCTATCTGCATCTCCATCATAAGAAAAACCTAAATCGGCTTTTTGTCTTAAAACTTCTTTTCTCAAAGAAGTAGGATGTACTGAACCACAATTATAATTTATATTAATACCGTTAGGTTTATCGTTTATGGTAATTATCTCGGCCCCTAATTCTGTAAAAACACGGGGGCTAATTAGGTAAGATGCACCATTGGCGCAATCTAAAACGATTTTGTATCCCTTGAGGGTAAATTTTGAAGGAAGAGTGCTTTTAATGTAATCAATATATTTTTCCTCTCCTTCGGATAATTCTTTTACTCTGCCAATATTTTTTTCGGTAGGCCATTCATCTTTTGAATAATTTTTAAAATATATTCTCTCTATCTCTTCTTCTTCTGTATCAGAAAACTTAAAACCATCCCCTCTAATATATTTAATGCCGTTATGATTGAAGGGATTATGTGAAGCAGAAATAACTATAGCGCAATTAGCATGGTAAACTCTAGTTAGGTAAGCCACTACGGGAGTGGGTGCTATCCCTATTTTTAGGACATCTACACCTACCGAACATATTCCTGCTATTAAAGCAGCTTCTAACATATCTCCTGAAATTCGAGTATCTCTACCGATTAATATCTTGGGATTGACCTCGTCTTTGAATAAATATGCCCCAGCTCTTCCTATATGAAAGATCACCTCTGCAGTCATGGGCTCCCTGTTGGCAATTCCCCTTATCCCATCAGTTCCAAATAATTTTTTCATAAATTACCTCTTCATTAGTCTTTAGTGAATAGTGAATAGTCGTTAGTACTAAATGCAAAAATAAAAAACTGGCTTTTCGTTTTTCGTTTTTAGATTATATAAAGATATAATTATAAGATTTAAAAAATGATGCAAAGTTCAAGAAATATTAGTTGTTAGTTAGTATTTAGTTTTTTAATTAAGCTCATAGTCATTTTACTAATTTCATCAATTTCATTTAGTATAGGAATTGCTTATATTCTTTATTAGAGAACCTGGCAAATCCTTCTGCTATGTTTGAAGGAATTGAAACAGCTGACCTTCTTAGTTGACTGGACAATCCATATATTTCTTCTTTAGGAAAATTCTTAGTTATTTTGTATGTATCTAACTACTCCTATGTTTCTTTTCCATATATTTAAATCTTTATAATTTTTTATTTTCATATTATAATTTATACTTTTTTATTTCCTTAATCTTTTTACTAAATACTATTCACTAACGACTAACGACTAATTATTAATCAATACTGTTACTTCTTTCGGTTCAATATTAATTACAGAAATTCCTCCGGGTAGGTCTACTTGAACTTTCACCTTCTGTTCTACTTTAAAATTATCCATAAATTTCACAAAAGCTTTTATATCTTCTGCTTTTAATTTGTCAACTAAAACATTTTTCCCTTCAACAGTTATATCAACTGTCTCTGGTCTTATTTCGCAAGATACAAAGGGAGAAAAATTTTGGGGTAAAACTGGAATATTTTTTAGAGTTTTATCGATTATAGCCTCACTAACTTGTATGGATACTTCTATTAGTTCAACCTCACCTTCCGCTATATTCAATCCTTCATCTAAAGTAGGGGGAACTTTTACTGATAATGTTTTAGTAATTCCGTTTACATCAATAGGAATGGTCTCTAAAAACTCAATACTATTTATTTTAGAATAGTTACCAAAAATCTTTATTTCATCGGGGCTAGATAGTATTTCAGAGATATAATAGCCCGGAGCTGGTTTTCCGACTATTTTTGGTTTTACCACTAACTGCTTTTCCGGGTACCCACGTGCCAGAGAAATTGAGACTTCCACTATATCGGGCTCAATCTTTACTTCTTTTATATCATTTCCATTCACATCAACTGCTCTAACTTTTATTTTTTTATTTAGATCTTCTTTTATTTCGGAGATATCAATAGCACAAATTATCTGCTTTACACTTTCTAATACACTCCGAGCACCAATTATCTTAACCTTAGGAGGATTAAATTGGGGTTCATCAGCTAAAGAGAAACCCCTTTCAGGAATCCCTATTAAACTATATTCAACTTCTACCTCTTTACTTAAAATACTTTCGACTTCTACTTTTATTTCCGAAGGAATAATTCTAGTGATTTGTGTTCTTTTGGGGGCAGCGACTTCTACCTTCAATTTATATAAGCCTTCTTTGCTAATTTCAGAAAAATCTACTATCCCGCTAATTTGATTAGGAGAAATATTATTTATTATATTTTTGGGACCTTTAATCCCAATACTTACATTTGTAGGAAACTCTTTTATCACTAAGTCCTCGCTAAGATTATTTTGAACAAGAGATATATCAATAAAATTCTCTTCTATCGGGTTCTCTCCGCCTGCTATGTATAACCACAAAATAATTGCAAAAAACAAAGAGAGTAATTTAATATCGATATTTTTTAATAGCCAATCTTTTAATTCTTTCATTTTTTATTTTCCTCTGAGGACCAGAAACCAAATTCAGAGATTATTTTGGGCTGGTATAAGTGCATTAACATCTTTTTTAGTCCTTGGGGTTCCATAGGTCGGGTAATCTTTCCATCCAATGCGATAGATATATTTCCTGTTTCTTCTGATACTACAATTATCAAAGCATCTGTCTGTTCACTTAATCCCAAAGCTGCTCTATGTCTGGTACCTAAAGATTTACTAATATCCATTCTCTCGCTTAGCGGTAAAATGCAATTCGCTGCTGCTATTTTATTACCTCTAATAATTACAGCTCCATCGTGTAAAGGAGAGTCGGGCATAAATATAGAATATAATAATTCAGGAGAAAATTCACTATTTAAAATAATACCGGTTTCTAGAATATCTTTTAAACCAACTTCTCTCTCTAAAACCACCAAAGCTCCCTTGTGCTTACTGGAAAGCATGGGCATTACCATAACTAATCCATTTGTTAGTTGTTCAATTTTTTTATCAACTTCTTTGTGCAAAAAAGAAGTATTAATAAAAAATCCTCTTTTCCCCATCTTTAATAATCCTCTTCTTATTTCTGGTTGAAATATTATGGGCAGGGCTACAACCATCATGGCCATAGTCCCTTTTAGAAGCCAATTAATAGTTCTAAGGCCAAGCTGATCAGCAATAAAAGAAAGGATAAAAAGAATAACTAAACCCTTGATTAATTGTACTGCTGGGGTATCTTTGATTAAGAGAATTATGTGATAAGAAATAAAAGCGATGATTAATATGTCAATAATATCTAAAATATTGAAAGAAATTGGCACTTTATTCTCCCTTTTAAATTAGTCGTTA
>CAZXYB010000004.1:17878-21228 GCA_964644855.1 uncultured Atribacterota bacterium
AATCTACCCTTCTTTTCTTTAACAGTTAACAGATCACCTAAAACTTGACAGGGATGCAAAAATTCAGATAATCCGTTGATAACTGGAACCGATGAATACTTGGCTAATTCTAACATTATTTCATGGCTGAAAGTTCGGGCCATAATTCCGCTTACGTAACGAGATAGCACTTGAGCAATATCTTTAGTTGCTTCTCTTTGCCCTAATTTTATATCATTGGGACCCAAATAAATTGCTTGTCCGCCTAGTTGAATCATTCCTGTTTCAAAAGATACCCTGGTCCTTAAAGAAGGTTTTTGAAAAATCATTCCTAAAACTTTTCCCTTTAAAAGGGGTTGTTCTTCATTGGAATAGTACCTCAATTTTATAATCTCAGAAGTTTCTAATATTTGAGTAACTTCCTCCCTGCTCAAATCATTAATGGACACTAAATTTTTTCCTTTCATATCTATAGCCATTATTCTTTCTCCTTCCTTTTATAGAAATATTTTTTTACGTATTTTGAAGTGGTGGCGGAAAGTAATGCAGGGTAATTTAATCTAAACCTTACTTCAGCACCAACTTTTAATTCTTCTTTAAAATCAGTAATATCAATGATTAAATGGTCACTGCTTGCACTCACTATTTTTATTCCCTCTTTAAGAGGAATTAAACTATTAAGATAAATATCCTGTTTCCCTATTGCTAAAATTGCTCTTTTTCTTATTCCTAAATCTCGAAAAACGGGTATCTCTCCAAAAGCATCCCGGCCAATCTCCCCCCGGGGCTTCGATGGCTTTTCTTGTACTTCTATAACTTCTGCACTTAAAATAAACGTATCCTGATAAGTGCCTGCTATATTGCGCAATCTTACATCATCCTGGCCAAGCAAAATACCTACTCCTATCCTTAACTGATTTATTCTATCAGGAATAATGTCTTCTTCAACTAATTTTAAAACACTAGTATTGCCACCCGAAATTACTTCCAAATTTATATGAAAATTACTTTCTATTTCTTCTGTTAATTTAACAAGTCTGGTTAAATTTTCCCGAGTAGGCATCACTCCGCTGATACAGCAAAAATTTGCACCAATACCCATTAATTTTACCCCTGATAATTTTCTAATTTCTCCTACTACTGTCAAAGCATTATCTGGCATAATTCCTTCTCTTAAGTCTCCCAGGTCTATCATTAGAATTATTCTATGAACGATTTTTCTTTTTAAAGCTTCCTGCGATAATGATTTAATTACCGAAATTTCAGAGTTCAAACTTATATCTGCCCAATTCAAAACTCTACTTACTTCACTTAACATAGGGATCCTTATTAACATTGTCTCTACTTTAAGTCCGGATTTTTTCAATCCTTTAAGATTCTCAATTCGAGAATCGCCTAAAAAATTTATTCCCCCGTTTATTATGGCTTGACCTACTTTTGTAATAGCGCAACATCCTTTAGTTATTCCCACCACTTTAATTCCGTGTTTTGAACAAAGTGTTTTAATACTTTCTGAATTATTTTTTATTTTATCCAAATAAATATCTAATCGAGGGTTTCTTTTCATTGTTCCTTTCCTTAAAAAGAGAAAATAATTACGAAAGGTAAATTAGTCGTTAGTATTTAATTAGCGTACAGCGGGTAGCGTATAGGTGCGAGTAATAAGTGTAAGGAAAATACAAAATACAAAACATATTAGTCGCTAGTTTTAAATACAGTTTTCAGTTATAAGTATACAACTAAAAATTTAAAACGAAAAGCGAAAAACTATAATTTAAAACTCAAAACTTTTTCCCTCAATACTAAATTATTAATTTCTGTTTTTACTTCTTTCCCTTTTCATTTTTGCTATATAGTATACGAGATAAGAAAGATGAAATTCAATAGATAAAACAATACATTTAAATTTTATATTTTGAGCTATAGCTTTTCGTTTTTTCGCTATATACTCTATACTATACGCTATACGTTTACATACGTGATAATAATTTATTCTAGCTACTGGATTCTTTTTTCTTCATTATATACTAATTAAGGTTTACGGAAAAAGGAAATTCCTATACAATTAAATTATACTAAGAACAAAGTTTGTATAGTTTTTAGATAAAAAACTAAAAAAAAAGAGAAAGGCACCTTACTACTTGGCTAACCTTTCTCTTTTCAGCGATGTAAAAATAATTATCTCTTAGAAAATTGGAATCTGGCCCGAGCGCCTTTTTGACCATATTTTTTTCTTTCTTTCATCCTTGAATCCCTAGTTAGTAAACCTTCTTTTTTTAAGATCGAGCGCAAAGTAGGATTGTATTGCAAAAGAGCTCTAGCAATTCCATGTTGTAATGCCCCTGCTTGGCCAGTAAAACCCCCTCCCTCTACTTTAGCAAAAACATCTAATTCATTTTTTTTATTTACCAATTCTAAAGGTTTCTCTACTACGGTCGATAAAGCTTCTCGTCCAAAATAATTATCTAATGTCCTTTTGTTAATTTTTATATTACCTTTGCCGGGGACTAACCATACTCTGGCAATTGAGGATTTTCTTCTTCCAGTACCATAACTTCTTATCTGCGACAAGTATCTAACCTCCTTATTCGTACTTAGTTAATTTTTTCTAATTTTTGAGCTTGATGGGGGTGTTTATCCCCCTTGTAAATTTTTAACTTTTTAATTATTGCTCTACCTAATTTTGTATGAGGAATCATACCCTGTACTGCTTTTTTCACCACTAATTCCGGTTTTCTCTTTAATAATGTTCCTAGAGCAACGCTTTTTAATCCTCCCGGATAAGAGGTATGATACCTATATATTTTCCCTTTGAGTTTATTTCCAGTTACTTTTATCTTTTCAGCATTTATAACCACTACATAATCACCTAAATCCATAGATGGAGTATAGGTTGGTTTATTCTTTCCTCTTAATATTGTAGCTATCTGAGTAGCCAATCTTCCTAATATTTCTCCTTCTGCGTCAATTAGATACCATTTTCTATCAATATCTTCTGCTTTTGCGCTGTAGGTTTTCACTTTGTTCCTCCCTGCCTAATAATTTCAAATGTAATTTATTCCTAAAAAATAAAATAATTATCGATTCACCTTAAAACACTATTCTTTTATCAGAAAATAACATATTAAATTGTAATATAATCAAGTCCCGATGTCAAGCTAAATTAGTATATTGTATGTAGTATTTAGTATATAGTAAATATTATTTAGTACTAATTAAATCTTAAAGCGCAAAAATATGTCCGTCTCTCGTATGTATAGTTATCCTTTTACCTTGTTAACCAGTTTACCAGTTAAAAATTAATTAACCGTCATTATTAAGATAGGATACGGTAAAACTAAAAACCAATGCTTCTAATCAATGCTAACGAC
>CAZXYB010000005.1:0-13532 GCA_964644855.1 uncultured Atribacterota bacterium
GCTCTACGCTATATTCGTGTGTTTGTTTTTATGTAGGAATTATGATAAAATTATTTTGCAATAAGAGCATAAAATAAGCTTGATATAATAAATTTTTGAAAAAAAGGAGAAATTTTTCTTGGCTAAAATACCTAATTTTAATAAAAAAGACTCAAAAGGAAATAAAAATTATAGAAATATCGGTCTATATTTACTGATGCTAATTATTACAGTTTCAATTATAAGTTCATTTTTTGAGCCCAAATCTACTACCCAACAAGAACTTACCTATTCTGAATTTTTAAAAGAAGTTGAAACAAATAACATATCCAAAGTTACCATTGTTGATAATTCAATTACTGGTATACTTATAGATGGCACAGAATTCTCTACTTATTCACCTGATGATCCGGAGATGATAAATATCCTTCGAAGCAAAAACATAATAATAGAAGCTAAACCTCCGGTAAAGGTATCCTGGTGGATGCAGTTACTTTCATCTTTACTACCCATGCTTTTAATAATTGGAATTTGGTTGTTTATGATACAACAGATGCAAGGTGGAGGAAATAAGGTTATGTCCTTTGGCAAGAGCAAGGCCAAACTTTTAGGCAAAGAGACCCCCAAAGTAACTTTTAAGGATGTGGCCGGGATTGATGAAGCAGAAGAAGAAGTTGAGGAAATAATTGAATTTTTAAAAAATCCTGCTAAATTTAAAAAATTGGGAGCTAAAATACCCAGAGGGGTTTTGCTTTATGGTCCACCTGGAGCAGGTAAAACACTGCTGGCTCGAGCCATTGCCGGTGAGTCCGGGGTGCCGTTCTTCAGTATTAGTGGCTCTGATTTTGTGGAGATGTTTGTGGGAGTCGGTGCTTCCCGCGTAAGAGATTTATTTAAACAAGCAAAGACAAATGCTCCTTGTATTATTTTTATGGACGAAATCGATGCTGTTGGGAGACACAGAGGAGCCGGTTTAGGAGGAGGACATGACGAGAGAGAGCAGACTTTAAACCAGCTATTAGTGGAAATGGATGGTTTTGACCAAAATATAGGGATAATAATGATTGCTGCCACTAATCGTCCTGATATCTTGGATCCTGCACTACTGCGGCCGGGAAGGTTTGATCGGCGGATTGTAATAGATAGACCTGATATTTTAGGGCGGGAAGGAATTTTAAAGGTTCATGCTCAAGGGAAACCCTTGGCTAAAGATGTAGATATTAAGGTTTTAGCAAGGAGAACTCCTGGTTTTGTGGGGGCCGATTTAGCTAATATGGTAAATGAAGCTGCTTTGTTAGCTTCGAGAAGAGACAAAAAGGATATCGGAATGGAAGAATTCGAAGCTGCTATAGATCGGGTTATTGCCGGACCAGAAAGAAAGAGTAGGCTAATTAGCGATAAAGAGAAAGAGATAATTGCTTATCATGAGTCGGGACATGCTATTGTGGCTAAAATGTTACCTAATTGTGATCCAGTGCATAAAGTTTCCATTATCCCCCGAGGAAATGCTATTTTAGGTTATACCTTACAGCTTCCTACCCAGGATAGATACCTAATTAGTAAATTAGAATTAATGGATAAATTAGCAGTTTTATTGGGGGGTAGAGTAGCTGAAGATTTAATATTTAAAGATGTAACTACGGGAGCGCAGAATGACCTGGAAAGAGCTACTAAGATTGCCCGTCAGATGATAACTGAGTACGGTATGAGTGAAGCTTTAGGACCTGTTACTTTAGGAAGAAAAGAACATGAAATATTTTTAGGTAGGGATATTTCCGAACAACGTGATTATAGTGAAGAGATTGCTAATAAAATAGACAAAGAAGTTAAAAAAATCATTGAAAGTGCCTATACTCGAGCTAAAGATATTTTAATTAAAAATAAAAGTAAATTAAAAAAGATTGCCCGTAATTTGATTAAAAGAGAAACTTTAGAGGGGAAAGATTTAGACGATTTGTTAAATGGAATAAAATTGGCTAATCTGACTAAATTTAAAGCAAACTTTTTATTAGTATAAAAATAAAATTAGTCGTCAGTATTTAGTATGTTAGCGTATAGCGTATAAAAATACAGTGATGAGTAATGAGAAAATAGTTAACCAGTTACTTGGTTAGCTGGTTAAGTTAATTAGTATTTCGTATCTCGTTAAGAATCAGTTACCCAGTTTATCAGTTGTAAGGTGGAAGATAAAAACGAAGGATAAGCGTCTTACCTGTCTAAGATATTATTGCGAGATCGGATTTATCAGAGCGTGGCAATCTCATCTAAAAACTATAAACCATTAACCATTAACCAGTTTTATATCTCGTATCTTTTTAAACTGTAAACTGATAACTGAAAACTTTATATTAATTATTACGACTCCTCACTAATGATAAATAATCTCTCAAAAATATTTTTAAAAAGAGAGGTGAAAAAAATGAAAGAGAAAGATGTCAACAAAACAAAAGCGCAAGAAGATAAACACGAAATAGAGAAGCAAAAAAAGGAAGAATGGTTAAAAAAAGAGAAAATAAAGTTGGTTGAACAAAAAAAAGAGTATACGAATTATCTTAAAGGGGTAATGCGCAAGAAAGGATTTAACCCGAAATTAAAGAAGGATAAATTCTTAGGCGGAGTAAGGGGCAGAGGATAAGAGAAAAATTTTTTTAAAAATATTTTTGAAAAAGAAGGATTTTTAAGATAAGATAGAGTATATATAGAAATACTGAAAGAAAATTTGCTTTTTTAAGGATAAGGGAGGTGAAAAAATAGTATACAGGAATTTAATTAAAATTTAATTAAAAATTAAAGGAGGAATTAATTTTATGAAACGTAATTTGTTAGTAATAGGCTTAGTATTAGTTTTAATGATACTATTTGCCTCATTTAGCTTTGCAGAAATCAAAAATCCTGACACGATTGTTATGGCAGAGATTGGTGGTCCAGAAACTCTGGATCCTCACTGGTGTTATGATACTGCCAGCGGAGAAGTTATCTACCAAACTTATGATAATTTAATTAATTATAAAATGGAAAGTACTACCGAGTTTGTTCCGATGCTGTCTACCCAGGTTCCTTCAGTGGAGAATGGGTTAATGAAGGATGGTGGTTTTACTTATATCTTCCCCATAAGAAAAGACGTTAAATTTCATAACGGAGATATTTTAACCCCGGAGGATGTCGTATATAGTTTTAAGAGGGCTATGATATTTGACAGATCCGGCGGACCGGTTTGGATGTTTGTTGAACCGCTTTTAGGTGCTTGGAGTATCGAAGATGTGGTTATCGAGGCCTTGGGAGTGGAAAGCTACAGTGATTTATTTGTGGATGGCGATCCCAGAGGAGAACTCAAGTCAGAACATCAAGCGGCGATGACCAAGGTTTTTACCGATAAAATCGACAAAACGGTCGAAGTAGACGGTGATAATGTAGTTTTCCATTTGGCTCAGGCCTATGGTCCCTTCTTAAGTATCCTTGCTCATTCCGCTTCTTGGGCTTCCATTATTGATAAAAAATGGTCCATAGAACAAGGTGCCTGGGATGGGAAAGCGGATACCTGGTGGAAATACCATGACCCTGAAAATGAAAAAGACCCTCTTTATGCCGTTGAAAACGGCACCGGGCCTTTCGTGCTGAAGATATGGGTACCGGAAGAATTAGTCTTACTGGAGAGGTTCGATGATTATTGGCGAGGACCTGCCAAGATAAAGAATGTTCAAATCAAATATGTTAGTGAATATACCACTAGAAAGTTGATGCTCCAGACCGGGGATGTGGATATGGCCTATATCCCGCTGCAATATATTAGCGAAGTGGAAACAATAGCGGGTGTAGAGGTAACCAAAAATATTCCCCGATTGGTTAACGTGGTCAGCATGTTCCCCTGGACCATTAATGCCGAAGGCAATTCCTATATTGGCAGCGGAAAATTAGATGGAAAGGGTATACCGCCTGATTTCTTCTCAGACATCCATGTCAGAAAAGGCTTTTCTTATCTCTTCCCTTATGATATTTTTATCAGTAAGGTTGCCAAAGGGATGGCTATTAGGAACCCAGGACCTATACCCAAAGGTGTGCTGGGATATACTGAAGATCCGGCACTATACTACGAGTTTAGCCTAGTGAAAGCCAAGGAAGAATTTCAAATGGCCTGGGGTGGCGAACTGTGGGAAAAGGGCTGCAAATTTAATATCTTCTATAATGAAGGAAACGATGTTCGTAAGGCAGCCAGTGATATGATTTCTACCTATGCCAAGATGTTAAACCCTAAATTTAACTTAGAACCAGTAGGAGTACAGTGGTCATCTTACTTGAAATCCTTCCTGACCGAAAAGCTTCCCATCTTTACCATAGGCTGGCAGGCAGACTATCCTGACCCGCATAACTGGGCACCGGTGTACATGGGCAGCAACGGTGATTACAGTGCTTTCTTTGGTGAAGCCTATAGGAAATTTGCCGAAGAAAATGTAGATCCGTTGTTAGAACAAGGGTTGAAAGAAACAGATAAAGAAAAAAGAGCAGCAATCTACAAGGAATTGACCCAGATAGCTCATGATCAGGCCATATCTATCTATGCCTATCAACCTGGAGGTAACCATATCCAGAGAGATTGGATTAAGGGTTGGTACTTTAATCCTATGATACCTAATGGAGATAACTTTGGTGATGCCTACGCTATGTACAAAGAAGAGTAAGTAAATAACTTATAAATAACTGAAGTTAGGTTTTGTAAAGTGAATAAGTACTGGGGTGGAGGTTAATTCTTTCACCCCAGTATATAATTAAGGAGAATTGAGGTATGTTATCATATATCATCAGGAGAATGTTATTATTACCCATTATTCTTATTGGCGTCACTTTTCTTATTTTTTGCGTATTCTCTCTTTTGAGTCCGATGGAGAGATTGGCAACTTATGTGCGTGATCCTAACACCCTTAAAAGCCCCCAGTCAGCTGAAAGACTTATTGCAAAATATCATTTGGATGAACCTTTTCCTTTGGGATATATCAATTGGCTTGGAAGAATGGTTCGCCTTGACCTGGGATGGTCACAAACGGCGAATCAATCGGTTGCAGACGCCATAAAACAGAGATTTCCTGCCACTTTGGAACTGGTATTATATTCTATTATTCCGGTTATTTTAATCGGAATATGGTTAGGGGTGATATCAGCTGTCCATCATAATGATATGCTGGACCAGACTATCAGAGTGACTGCCATCATCGGATGGTCTTTACCTACTTTTATTTTTGGTCTATTCGTTTTATTTATATTTTATGGAATATTAGGATGGTTTCCTCCGGGCAGATTAAGTGCATGGGCACAGGACATAGTCTACACTGGTAATTTTACAAGTTACACTCATTTGATAACCGTAGATGCCTTGTTGAATGGAAATATTCCTATATTCTTGGATGCCTTGAGGCACCTTATCGCTCCTATTATAACCTTATCATATATTTCATGGGCTTTCCTGTTAAGGATTACCCGGTCGAGTATGCTGGACACCTTACGAAAGGATTATATTCGGACTGCAAGAGCCAAGGGCGTAGATGAACATACTGTCATTCACTTACATGCAAAAAGAAATGCTTTAATCCCGGTTACCACCATTGCCGGAATGATGATTATAGGGATGCTGGGAGGCGTCATGATAACAGAAACAGTATTTACCTTTCCGGGCTTGGGATTTTGGGCTGCCCAATCTGCCCAGCAATTGGATTATGGAACAGTCATAAGTTTTGCCTTATTATTTTCCACCATAATGGTAGTAGGTAATTTAGTGGTAGATTTATCTTATGCCCTTATAGATCCCAGGGTAAGATTGGGGTAGAGAAAAAAGATGAATAGAATTTTAAAAAAATTATTTAGTAATGGCACTTCGCTTATCGGTATCATTCTTCTCGTTTTTTTTATCATTATTGCCATATTTGCACCGGCTATTACTCCCCCATTATCTGATGACCCATATCAAATACCCAGGATGTCCTGGGATATAAACCCCCAACCTCCCGGTTCTCTTATGTCTGATGATATGAAAGAGATATATGGATTTTTGGAAAAAGAGGTAAAATGGGAAAAAGCAATTTGCGGCACTGCTGAGGGAGGATACGATATATTTTACGGTTTGATATGGGGAACAAGAACTGCTTTTAAAATCGGCATAATAACTGTATTCATTTCTATGCTTATCGGGATTATTCTCGGATCAATATCTGCTTACTTCGGTGGATGGATAGATGAAATATTAATGAGAATAACTGATATATTTTTATCTTTCCCCTTTTTGGTTGCTGCCATGGTGTTAACCACGGTACTCGGCAGGGGATTGGATAAAGTAATGATTGCTTTAATTAGTTTTGGCTGGATGGGCTATGCAAGGTTAATAAGAGGAAGTATACTTTCTACCAAGGAAGAGACTTATGTCATGGCTGCAAAAGCATTGGGTGTGAGTGATACTAAAATAATCTGGAAACACCTTTTACCCAATACGATATTTCCTGTGATGGTACAGGGTTCCATGAATATTGGTTCTATGGTAATCACTGCTGCTGCCTTAAGTTTCTTGGGAGTAGGCGCACCGGTAGGATATGCAGACTGGGGACAGATGGTAAGTTTTGCCAGAAATTGGATTATTGGCTCTCCCGGCCATGCCGGTCAGTACTGGTATGCTGTATTTTATCCGGGAATATTTATTGTTTTATTCGTCTTGTCCTGGAATCTTATTGGCGATACGCTAAGAGATATTCTTGATCCCCGTTTAAGAGGAGAATTATAGTGGAAAATAAGAAAAAACTTTTATTGGAAATTAAAGATTTAAAGACACATTTTTTTACTGAAGATGGTGTGGTTAAAGCAGTAGATGGCGTGGATTTCGAAGTTTATCAGGGGGAAACTTTAGGCATAGTGGGAGAATCTGGCTGTGGCAAGAGCGTTACTGCCTTTTCCATATTGAGATTACTTGATTATCCGGGAAAAACAATTGGTGGGGAAGTAATTTTTAAAGGAGAAAACTTATTAAAGAAAACCGAAGATGAGATGAGGGAGATAAGAGGAAAAGAAATTGCCATGATATTTCAAGAACCCATGACGGCTCTAAATCCGGTATTAACAGTAGGGTTTCAAATTTCAGAAGCTTTGTTGATGCATTTTAAGATTAGCAAAGGAGAGGCGAAAAAAAAATCAGTAGAATTACTAAAAAAAGTAGGGATACCTATACCAGAACAGAGGGTAAACGAATATCCTCATCAGTTAAGTGGTGGAATGAGGCAAAGAGCGATGATAGCTATGGCAATGTCTTGTGATCCTATATTGCTTATTGCTGATGAACCTACGACGGCTTTGGATGTGACTATTCAAGCACAAATATTGGATTTAATGATGACTCTGTTAAAAGAGTTCAACGGTTCTCTAATAATGATTACCCATGATCTGGGCGTCATTGCTGAGATTGCTGATAGAATAGCTGTTATGTATGCAGGTAAAGTGGTTGAGTATACAGATAAAAAAACAATATTTCATCATCCGCTACATCCTTATACTCTTGGCTTGCTAACATCTATCCCTCGGCTTGATATAGAAATGAAAAGGTTAAATGTTATACCCGGCATAGTTCCTAATCCCTTGCATTTTCCCTCAGGATGTAAATTTCATCCGAGATGCCGATTTGCGACCGATAGATGTAAAAAAGAAGAGCCCTCTTTAATTAAAATTGAAGAAGGGCATCTGGTAAAGTGTTGGAATGTTGATAAGGTTTTAAAGGAAGTAAAAAAAGGGTTATTAGTAGAGGTCTGAGTAAAAATGGCTAATTCACTGTTACAAGTAAAAAATTTAGTTAAATTTTTCCCTATAAAAAAAGGAATTTTTAGAAAAACTGTTGGTTGGATAAAAGCTGTAGATGATATATCATTTGAAGTATACGAAGGAGAGACGCTTGGTTTGGTAGGCGAATCTGGTTGTGGCAAGACGACCACTGCTCTGACTATTTTAAGATTAGAAGAACCTAACAAGGGGCAAATAATTTTCGATGGTAAAGATATAACCAGGATAAAAAGAAGTGACATGCAAAAAGAGAGAAAGAATATGCAGATAATCTTTCAGGATCCTTATAGTTCACTCGATCCAAGAATGAGGATAAAGGATATTATAGCTGAAGGCATGCTGACTCATAATATTCTAAAAAATGCCCAGGAAAGGTATAAAAAAGTTGGAGAACTTTTAGAAAGAGTAGGTATTTCAGCTGAATATATGGACAGATTTCCTCATGAATTTAGTGGTGGACAAAGACAAAGAATTGGTATAGCCAGAGCTTTAGCCTTGGAGCCAAAAATAATCATGTGCGATGAAGCAGTTTCTGCTCTGGATGTTTCTATACGTTCTCAAATAATAAACCTTCTTAAAGATTTGCAAGAGGAATACAATTTGACTTATCTTTTTGTCGCTCATGATCTTAGTGTCATAAAGTATATAAGTGATAGAGTAGTGGTTATGTATTTAGGAAAGATAGTGGAAATAGCAGATAAAAAGGAATTTTTTAATGATACTTTTCACCCTTATGCCCAGGCGTTGATATCTGCTGTTCCTGTTCCTAATCCAGATTACAAGAAGGAGCGAATTCTCTTGCAGGGAGATGTCCCTAGTCCAGCAAATCCACCAAAAGGATGCAGATTTCATCCCAGGTGTTTTAAGGTAATGAAAATATGCTCCGAAATTGAACCTAAATTAAAAGAAATAAAAGCTGGACATTTCTGTGCCTGTCATCTTTATGATAATTAAGACTGAAAAGTATAATATCCCTTCATATACAAATAAATAGATCATAAAAGTAGATTAGCAATATTTATAATATAAATTATTTTTAATTACCTACCTTTTTAAAAGGTAGGTAATTTAGTATTTTAAGAAGATAGATTAAATATTAGATTTATTTTTAGAACGATGAATCGAATATTAGATTATATTGACTTATTGACAAGTTTATTAATATTGTTTAGTATGTGTATTGAAATTAATCTTAAAAGATTATTCCGTTGAATAAACTTATGCGCCCGTAGCTCAATGGATAGAGCAGGGGCTTCCTAAGCCCTTGGTTGGAAGTTCGACTCTTCTCGGGCGTACCATTTTTATAATCATTTTATCCCAAATAACTTATTAAAGGATTTTTAAATGAAAATAGATTTAGCTGATCAAATTAAAGAAATTTTATTGAACTCTATCGAAGAAAATATCAAACAGGGCAATTTCCAGATCAAGGATACACCCAAGATAATATTACTAATTACTAAAGATAAATCACACGGTGACTTGTCTACTAATATTGCTATGCAATTATCTCGAAAATTAAGAGTGAAACCTTTAGATGTTGCTAATCTCATTGTAAACAATTTAGATATTCAGGGTACAGTTGTAGATAAAGTTAAAATTGCCAGCCCGGGTTTTATAAATTTTTGGTTGAGTGAAAATTGGCTATATAAGGTCCTGGATGAGATTAGGGAACAGGGAGAGAATTATGGTAAAGTAAATTTAGGTAAAGGGAAGAAAGTTCAAGTAGAATTTGTCAGTGTTAATCCTACCGGTCCCTTGCATGTCGGTCATGGAAAATGTGCAGCAGTAGGAGATGCATTAAGCAGCATATTAAAGGCAGCAGGTTATGAAGTAGAAAAAGAATATTACATTAATGATCAGGGGAAACAGATGGACCTCTTAGGGAAATCAGTTCAAGTAAGATATAATAACCTATTAGGAGAACAGACAGAATTTCCCACCGATGGCTATAAAGGTGAATATATTGTTGATATAGCCAAAGAAGTTATAGATAAATTTCAAGATAAGTACAAAGGAAGAAATGATAAAGAAAGCCGAGAATTTTTTAGAGAGGTTACTTTAAAAAAGATTTTATCAGGAATTAAAGAAGATTTAAAAGATTTTGGAGTAGAATTTGATGTTTGGTTTAGTGAAAGATCACTTTATAAACATAATAAACTTCAAGAAGTTATAGAATTACTCAAGCAAAGAAATTTTCTTTATGAAAAAGAAGGCGCACTCTGGCTAAGGTCCACTAAATTTGGTGACGAAAAAGATAGAGTAGTAATTCGGGAAAATAATATCCCCACTTATTTTGCTTCTGATATTGTTTATCATCAAAATAAATATCAACGAGGATTTGACAAAGTAATAGATATTTGGGGTGCTGACCACCATGGTTACATTAAAAGGATGAAAGCAGCAGCACAGGCTTTAGGTTACCCTGAAGGTTTTTTAGATGTACTAATCGTGCAATTCGTAACCTTAATAAAAGATGGCAAAGAAGTAGGAATGTCTACTCGAGGAGGAGAATTTGTTACCCTAAGAGATTTAATACGAGAGGTAGGCAAAGATGTGGCTCGTTATTTCTTTTTAATGAGGAGTTATGATAGTCATACGGAGTTTAACTTAGATGTGGCTAAATCTCAATCCATGGAAAATCCCGTATATTATATTCAGTATGCTTATGCGCGGATATGTAGTATAATAAAAAAAGCTGAACAGGAAGGAATAAAAATTAATAAATACAAAAAAGTTGATATTCGCTTATTGGATAAAGAGGAAGAGATTAAATTGATTAAAAAGCTATCTTCTTTAAAAGAAGTGGTTAAAAAGAGTGCTTTAACCTGGGAACCTCATCTCTTAACGACTTATCTTTATGATTTAGCTTCTTCCTTCCATAAGTATTATACTGTGCATCGGGTGATTACCGAAGATATGGAATTGACTAAAGCTCGCTTAACATTAATTGATTGCACCAGGGTAGTATTGCTTAATGCTCTTAATATTTTAGGGATTTCAACTCCGGAGAGCATGTAGGATAGTCGTTAGTGAATAGTGAATAGTGTATAACGAAAAACGAAAAGTGCAAAACGTAAAACCATAGTTCAAAATTCAAATATTGTATATTGAATTTCATACATCTTATCTTGCAAGTTATATAACGAAAATGAAAAACTAATAGGCAAAAACATAAATAAAAATTTAATATCGAGAAAAATATTTTAAGTTTTGAAGTATAGTTTTTTGCTTTTAGCTTTGTATTTATTATGGTAAAGAATGGTAAAGATATGATGCATTATATTTATTTAATTTAAGACATCTGTTATACTAACGACTAACGACTAAATAGGAGGCGTTGGGATTAATTGGATAAGACGAGATTTGTAATAATTACCGGTCTGTCCGGAGCAGGAAAAAGCATAGCGGTCAATTGCTTTGAAGATTCTGGTTTTTTCTGTGTAGATAATATTCCTTCCCAACTGATCCTCAAATTTGCTGAAATTTGCTTAAAATCAAAGGGGAAACTGTCAAAAATTGCTTTAGTAGTAGATATAAGAGGAGGGATTTTTTTTAAAGATTTATATGAATCACTTGATTATTTAAAAGAATTGGGGATTAATCGAGAGATATTATTTTTAGAAGCAAGTGATGAGATGTTGATGCACCGATTTAGTGGGACCAGGAGAAAACACCCTCTAAATATTTCAAACAACATTCTGAAAAACATACAAGCAGAGAGAGAACAACTAAAAGAATTAAGGTCACAAGCTAATCTAATAATAGATACTTCTAATTTAACTCCCAAACAGTTAAGTAATGAAATTATCAGGAATTTTATAAAAGGAAAAGAACAAGAGATTCAGATAACCTTAATTTCTTTTGGATATAAATATGGCATTCCTACAGATGTGGATGTTGTCTTTGATGTTAGGTTTCTTCCTAACCCCTTCTATATAGATAAATTTAAAAGTTTACCGGGGACCAATAAAAAGATTGAAAAATATGTAACTGAATTTCCAGTAACCCAACATTTTATGGAAGTTTATTTTGGTTTATTAAATTATTTAATCCCTTACTATCTTAAGGAGGGTAAAACATATCTATCTATTGCTTTCGGATGTACCGGAGGCAGGCATAGGTCGGTAGCTTTAATAAATAATTTAGCAAATTATTTAAAAGGGAAAAAATATAAGTTATTTGTTAAACACAGAGATATAAATAAAGACGAAATAAAGATTAAAAATAATTTATGAGATTTGACTAAAAACTCAAAGCGAAAAGAGCAGAGTTATAGAATGTTATTTTCTTACCGAGTAAAAAATGAATTAGCCAGGATAATTCCTAAGAGTATATCTAAAGAGAAGGGCGAATTACTGGCATTTATAAAATTAAAAGGAAGCATAGTTAAATCGGGTCAGGAAAAAAATATAGTTATTATCTTAGAAGATTCTGCTACCACAAGGACTGCTTATAATTTAATTAAAAGGGTTTTTAAAATTTATCCCTCAGTTAGAAAAGAAAAATTATCGAATACAAAAAAACATTATAAAGTTACAATTCCTTTTTTAAAAGAAACTGAGAGAATTTTGAAAGAATTGAATTTAAACTGGGGAATTAAATTTATACACAATAAGCAGCATATTGGAGAAGGAAGATCAAATTTAAATAAAAATATTTCCAAAGATTCATATTTAAGAGGGGCTTTTTTAGTAAATGGATTTGTAAATGATCCGGAAAAGATGTATCACCTGGAAATTTCCACAAGTGATGAAGAGGAGGCAAATTTTATTTATACTCTCTCTAATTATTATGGTTTGAACTCTCGGGTAAGTTTTTGGAAAAAGAGGTGGGTGGTATATTTAAAGAGAGGGGACAGTATATTTGAATTTTTAAGATTAATCGGGCTTCAGAACGCTTTGTTGTATTTTCAGGATATAAGGGCCAGAAAAGATCTGTTAAATACTGTAAATAGATTAATTAATTGCGAAACAGCAAATTTAGATAAAGTAGTTCTTTCTGCTGCTAAACAATTACACGATATTGATATAATAGAAAAAAAAATGAGTTTGCAGCATATTTCACCGAAATTATTATTGGTAGCCGAAGCACGTAAAAATTTACCTTATGCCAGTTTACAGGAATTAGTTGAGGAAGTAGATTTTAAAATTACTAAATCGGGGATTTACCATCGGTTAAAGAAGATTTCTCAGATTGCGGAAAGTTTATAAACCATAAAAATTTAATATTTAAAAACTTTTTCACTCTTCAGTAATTGGCATTCTAACTGTGAGGCTAAAAGTGAAAATCTCCTTGATTGATATATAAGTAGTTAGTGTAAACTTTAGTGGGGTAGTTAGAAAGAAGAATACTACTTTTTTGTATTTTTTCTTTCACTTTTTTAACTCGATACTCAATACTATATACTTGATACTATTTTTATAAAATAAATATAAATTTGGTATATTAAAAACTTTTTGGTAAAATAAAATAACTATATTAATAAGGAGGAATTAAAATGGCAAATGTAATTTTAAAGAGCCTTACTAAAAAATTTAAAGAGGTAACTGCGGTAGATGATATAAGTATAGAGATAAAAGATAAGGAATTTGCAGTCCTGGTCGGTCCGTCTGGCTGTGGGAAGACTACAACCTTGCGGGCAATTGCTGGTTTAGAAGAAGCAACCTCAGGGGAGATATATATTGGTGATAAATTGGTAAATGATGTTCAACCCAAAGACAGAGATATAGCTATGGTATTCCAGAATT
>CAZXYB010000005.1:13632-19834 GCA_964644855.1 uncultured Atribacterota bacterium
TTGGTAAATGATGTTCAACCCAAAGACAGAGATATAGCTATGGTATTCCAGAATTATGCTCTTTATCCTCATATGGATGTTTACAATAATATGGCTTTTGGTTTGAAATTAAGAAAGTTTCCCAAAAAAGAAATTGATCAAAGAGTAGAAGAAGCCGCAGAAATATTAGGAATAGAAAATTTGTTAAAACGAAAACCTAAACAGTTGTCCGGTGGACAAAGACAGCGGGTAGCAGTAGGAAGGGCTATTGTAAGAAAACCAAAAGTGTTTTTATTTGATGAACCTCTTTCGAATTTGGATGCTAAATTAAGAGTGGCAATGAGAGCAGAAATCAGCAAACTTCACCGTAGATTGGAAGCTACCATAATCTACGTAACCCATGATCAGGTAGAAGCCATGACCATGGCAGATAGAATGTTTATAATGAATGACGGTCTCTTGCAACAAGTAGGTGCACCTTTGGAAGTTTACAAAAAACCCAACAACAAATTTGTGGCCGGCTTTATCGGTTCTCCGGCAATGAATTTTATAGATTCTAAAGTTGTAAAGGAGAATGGAGATTATTTTATCGATGCAGAAAGTTTTAAAGTAAAAGCTCCCCAGGCTTTTTATTCCAAAATAGCAGATTATGCCGGGAAGGAAGTAATTTTTGGAGTTAGACCCGAGGACCTTTATGACAAACAATTCTTTTCTAATGCTGGACCTTCTAATACTATAAAGACTAAAGTAGAAGTAATCGAACCCCTGGGGGCAGAGATCTTTATTTACCTTACCTGTGGAAAGTATTCTATGGTTGGAAAAATGGATGCACGTACCCAAATAGAAGTCGAACAAAATATGGAAGTGGCATTAGATATGGAAAAGACTCATATTTTTGATCCTAAGAGTTTGTTGGTTATAGTTTAGATGAATTTTTATTTAAGTTTTAGTATCGTGGAGTTTGCGAGATGAAACCTGAATTATTATTAACACAAAAACAAAAATTAATTCTTACTCCTCAATTATATCAAGCAATTAATATATTACAATTAAATTTAGTTGAACTAAAAGATTTAATCGATGAAGAATTAGTAGACAATCCCTTATTAGAAGTTATACAAGAAACAGATTCAATAATAGAAAAAGTAAACCAAGAGGAAAAAACCTTAACTCAAACCGAAGAATCTAATGAAAGAAGAGAAGAGAACAACTTTGATGATTGGTTAAGTTATCTTAAAGAAAAAGATTATCGCCCCTTTCCTAATAGACTTGTAGCGGAGAAAGAAAATAAATATGAAAATTTTATTTATTACAAAGAATCATTAGAAGATTATTTACTGGTTCAATTAGGTACAGCGGTAAGTAATGATATTGATTACAAAATTGGTGAATATTTAATAGGCAACATAGACGATAACGGTTATTTAACTGTTGGTTTAGATGATGTTTCTTTTGATTTAAATATAAAAAGAGATAAAATAAAAAAGATATTATTTTTGATTCAAAGTTTTGATCCGCCTGGAGTGGGAGCAAGAAGTTTAGAAGAATGTTTGTTGCTCCAAGCAAAATATTTGAGCATTAATGATGCTCGAATAGAGAAGATAATAAAAAACCATTTGCAGGATTTAGCTCGGAAATCCTACTCGAAAATTGCTAAGGATTTACAAATATCAGTTTCTGACATTCAATGTTTAGCCGATGTAATCAAAAAATCTTTTGATCCTAAACCTGGTAGAGGAATAGGAGACCTGAAGGAGGTTAAATATATACTCCCCGATCTGATAATAATGAGGAAAATAGGAGGAGGATACAGAGTAATTTTAAATGATCGCTATTTGCCTCAAATAGGGCTAAATCATTGCTATAAAACGATTTTAGAAGCAGGCAATAATATTTCTCCTTACGGCAAAGGGAAACCACTTAAAAAGGGAAGCGTTTCTGAACATAAAGCTAAAGATACTAAAAAATATGTTGAAGAAAAATTAAATTCTGCTAAGTGGTTGATTAAAGGTATTGAGCAGAGAAAAAAAACTATATATCGTATTGCCGAAGCTTTAATAGAATACCAGAAGGATTTTTTAGATAAAGGTATTTTTTTTATAAAAACCCTGACTTTAAGGGAGTTAGCAGATAGATTAGACATTCATGAATCTACTGTATCCAGGGCGATTCATAATAAGATTGTGCAAACTCCCCGGGGACTCCTTAAGATGAAATTTTTATTTTCTAAAGGAGTGGGCAAGGGGAGTGGAAAAACTGTTTCTACTGATAAAGTAAAAAAATTAATAAAAGAATATATCGATAATGAGAATTGTTTAAAACCATGGAGTGACCGGAAGTTGGCAGATTTATTAAGCGAAAAAGGCGGGGTAAATATTTCCCGGCGAACATTGGCTAAATACCGGGAGATATTGAAAATACCGCCTTCCAATCTGCGTAAAAGGTTTAGTGTATAGTTATTTGATTACCTGGTTATTTGGTTAATAAATCAATATCAAACAAGTTAACTAACTAACTAAAAAAATATAAAACAAAAAATAAGGAGGAAGAAATGATGACAATAAAAGTAGGAATTAACGGATTCGGGAGAATTGGAAGGAATGTTTTCAGAGCTGGGTTAAAAGACAAAGAAATAGACTTTGTAGCAGTAAATGATATAACTGATGCTAAAACATTAGCACATTTATTAAAATATGATTCTGTTCATGGCAAATTACCAGAAGTAAAATTAGAAAATGATACTATTTTAGTTGGAGAGAGAAGATTAAAAGTATTGAGCGAAAGGGATCCCTCTAATCTTCCCTGGAAAGATTTAGGGGCAGAAGTTGTTATTGAATCTACGGGAATTTTTAGAGATAGAGAAGGAGCTTCAAAACATTTAAGCGCCGGAGCTAAAAAAGTAGTTATATCTGCACCTGCCAAAGGAGAAGATATTACTATTGTAATGGGAGTGAATGAGAATAAGTATAATTATAAAAAACACCATATAATATCTAATGCTTCTTGTACTACAAATTGCTTAGCACCGGCAACCAAGGTTTTAAATGATACATTTGGGATTGAAAAAGGAACTATGACTACTATCCATTCTTATACCGCAGATCAAAAATTAATGGACTTACCTCATAAAGATTTAAGAAGAGCAAGAGCAGCTGCTTTATCTATAATTCCAACTACTACTGGTGCTGCCAAGGCAGTAACCTTAGTAATACCTGAATTAAAAGGAAAATTAAATGGTATGGCTTTTAGAGTTCCTACACCTAATGTTTCTGTAGTAGATTTATCAGTAGTATTAAAAAAGAAAGTTAGTGCGGAGGAGATTAATCAAGCTTTTAAAGAGGCCTCTCAAGGCAATCTAAAAGGAATTTTAGATTACTCAGAAGAACCCCTGGTTTCTAAAGATTTTAATGGTAATGCCTACTCTTCTATTATCGATGGGTTATCTACTTTAGTGGTTGATGGCAATTTAGCTAAAATTATTGCCTGGTACGATAATGAATGGGCTTATTCCTGCAGAATCTTAGATCTTATAAAATATATTTGGAAATAGATGGGGGTTAAAATAATGCGTATTCCAGTAATTGCTGGCAATTGGAAGATGAATAAAAATATTGTAGAATCAGTAGCTTTAGTTAAAGAACTAAAGGATTTTGTTCGTGGAATTAAGGGAGTAGATATTGTAGTTTGTCCACCCTTTACTTCTCTTTTAGTGGTAAAAGAGATAATTAATGGAACAAACATTCATTTAGGAGCTCAGAACATGCATTGGGAAACAAAAGGGGCATTTACTGGAGAAATATCTCCTTTGATGATTAAAAATGTGGGTTGTGAATATGTTGTATTGGGGCATTCCGAGAGGAGGCAATATTTTAAGGAAACTTCTGAAGAAGTTGCTAGAAAGACTGAAACTGCGATTTCAGTTAGTCTAACCCCTATTGTGTGTGTAGGCGAAAATTTAGAGGAAAAGGAAAGTGGCAAAACTGAGAGTATAATAAAACAGGAAATTAAGGCTCTATTTCCCAAAATAGATTCTACCTTAGCAGGGAAAATAATTGTAGCCTATGAACCTATATGGGCTATCGGTACAGGTAAGTCTAGTAGCTCGCAGGATGCCAATCTAATAATTAAATTTATTAGGGAGCTATTTTCCTCCGAATACGGGAGTAAAATAGCTGAGCGAATAAGAATCTTGTATGGAGGGAGCGTAAATCCTAAAAATATAGATGAGTTTATGAATGAATCTGATATTGATGGAGCTTTAGTGGGGGGAGCAAGTTTACATACCTTAAGTTTCTCTCAAATAGCAAAGGCAGCTAAAATATTGTAAAGTTAACCTGAGCTTTCTTATTTTTTTACATAATATAAAGTTATTCCGGCTCCTGGTTTTCTTCTTTTATTTTTTTAACTATCTAACCAGATGAGCAATAAGTGAAGTAATGTGTAACCTGTAATAAGCACTATTTTTATAATTTGAGAAATTTAATCTTGTTATATTACTTGTTAGTGTATTTAGTACGAGATACTAAGTTAGTCTAAATTTTATTGGGGGATACTTTAAGAAAGAAAAGAATAATTATTGCTTTTGTTTTTCCATTCTTTTTTTCTTTGGTTTTTCTTAGCTCGATACTCGATACTTTCTTTAGATATCTTGAACTTAACATATAATTGTGTTAGAATAAAAAACTAGAATTATTGATATAATTATATTGTATGGATAATTTTCTTTTTCTGTAAACCCTGCTTATCGGGGTACAGTCTATTGTAGATGAATAGTTGTGTTTAAGAGTTATAATTGTTTATCTTGTATTTTGATTTTTTACTAACGACTATTTACTAACGACTAATTTAATCTAATTTTTACGAGAGGAGTTAAAGATGCCAGTAGCTTTAATGGTGATTCAAATTGTTATTAGTATAGCTTTGATCCTGGTAGTGATACTTCAGGCTAGAAAGTCAAGTAGAGCTTCAGGTATATTTGGTGGAGGAACAACTGCTGATTATGGCGGGAAGAAAGGCAAGGAAGCATTTTTAATGAAGCTTACTACTGTCATAGCAGTGCTTTTTATGTTATCTTCACTTATGCTTAGCTTAATTAGATAGAAGGAAAACCTTTAAAAGTATGGATAAACCCATTAGTTCGGTTAAGGAGATAGAAAATTATTCTATTAATCCAAATAGAAAATTTTTTTCAGCTACCCATGAAGAGATAGAGAAAGGGCTAACTACTGATATATATTTCGTAAGGGCTCAAGAGATATTGAGATATCTTCAATTAGAGAGAACTATTGTAACTGCAGAAATATTCCCCCGCGAGGACGGTGTATTTGCAGGAATCCAGGAAGTATATAATCTTTTAAAAGACAAAAAGATAAAATTATGGTCTTTGGAAGAAGGAGAGAGGTTTAATTTTAAGGACACAGTAGTAAGAATTGAAGGTCCGTACTCCGAATTTGGTGTTTTTGAAACAGTTATTTTAGGTATTTTAGCTAGTAGCTCAGCGTGGGCTACTGCTGCGCGTAAATGTAAAGATGCTGCCGGGGCAAAGAAAGTTGTATGCTTTGGTTCTCGACACATACATCCGGCTGTAGCTCCAGTTATGGAAAGATCTGCACTGATAGGTGGTATGGATGGAGCAAGTTGTATATTGGGAGCAAAACTATCTGGGATAAAACCTCAAGGGACTATACCTCACACCGTAATGATTATTTCGGGAGATACTATAAAAGCAGCCCAGGCTTACAATATTTGTATGCCTAAAGAGGTACCTCGAATTATTCTTATCGACACTTTTAAAGATGAAGCGGAAGAATCCTTAAGAGTAGCCAGTGTTTTAAGGGAAGATTTACTAGGGGTAAGATTAGATACTCCAAGCGAGAGAGGCGGAGTAACTCCTGATTTAGTAAAAGAGGTAAGAGCAAGACTTGATCAAGCTGGTTTCCCTTATGTAAAAATATTTGTCTCAGGAGGACTTACTCCGGAAAGGATAAGTATATTAAACAAAGAACCGGTTGATGCTTTTGGGGTAGGTAGTTATATAAGCGATACCAGCCCTATTGATATGACTTTAGATATAAAAGAAGTTGAAGGGAAACCGGTTGCCAAAAGAGGAAGAATCCCGGGAAGAATAGAAAATTTAAAATTAAAACGAATTAAATAAAAAATAAGTGAATTAGAAAGGGAAAAGGTAAATGGAGGATTCACTGTTACAAGTTAAAGACTTAAG
>CAZXYB010000006.1:0-2491 GCA_964644855.1 uncultured Atribacterota bacterium
AATTGGTCAATTGGGAAATTAATTTATCGGAGAATTGATCTATGGAAATATTTGTGCAAAAATTATGTGGTTGGATGGAAGATAAAGTAACTGAAGCAAATGCTAAAGGTGTAGTATTTGGATTAAGCGGGGGATTAGATTCTGCTGTAGTAGCAGCCTTAAGCATAAGAGTATTTCCCCAAAATACCTTAGCTATAATTATCCCTTGCCAGAGCCTTGAAGCCGATATTAATGATGCCTTGGGCTTTATTAATAAATTAGATATTCCTTATAAAACAATTGATGTATCAAAAATATATGATTCGTTCATCCATCTGTTAGATGATAAAGAAAAAGAAGGAAGCCTCAAATTAGCAGGAGCAAACATAAAACCCCGATTAAGAATGACAACTTTATACTATTTTGCTAACAAGTTAAATTATTTAGTTGTAGGAACTGGGAACAAAAGTGAGCTAATGATAGGATATTTTACTAAATATGGTGATGGTGGAGCAGATATTTTACCTTTAGGTAATTTATTAAAGAGTCAGGTTAGAGAATTAGCAAAACATTTAGGTATTCCCAAAAAAATTATAGAAAAACCTCCTTCTGCAGGCCTCTGGGAAGGTCAAACCGATGAAAAAGAAATTGGTATAAGTTATGAGCAATTAGATAAGTATTTAAGAACAGGAAAATTAAACAATGAAATAATAGAAAAAAAAATTCAATCCAAAATAACTAAAAGTGCACATAAACGAGTTACTCCTGAAAAGCCTCCTTTTTAAATAGATATATTTTATATTTCTTATCTTATAGTTGTAATATTTCTCCCTACGTCTTCATCGCTTAACAATATCCATCATTAGCTAATGATTAATTGAAATCCCAAAAAGACAGAAAATAGAGAGATGGACTTGTCGTATAGGGTGGATGGTTTCCTTTTTTTATCTCTCATATTTTGAATTTTATATTTTTTTAACTAAATGCTAATATTATACATTAATTAGGCTTCTGGCTTCTGTTTTCTTAATGAGATATGATTCACGAGAACGAGATACAAATTTGGCGTTAGTATAAACTTTAGTAAGGTAATAAGAAAGAGAGAAAAAAACATTTATTGCTTTTATTTCTCTATTTTCTTTTTTTCTCTAGTTCTTTTTCTTTACGCAATCATAGATTAACGACTAATTTATTGAATCTGCCCTTTTAATATGCTAAAATTATTAAAAATTAGTCACACTTAAAGTTTTAATAATTTTATATTCAAGGAGAATAAAATATGTCTGGACATTCAAAGTGGAGTACTATTAAAAGAAAAAAAGGTAAAGTGGATGCACAGAGAGGAAAAATATTCACTAAAATAATTCGAGTGATAACTGTTGCTGCGCGTTCAGGGGGAGGAGATCCCGAGACTAATGTGAAATTAAAAACTGCAATCCAATTGGCAAAAGAAAACAATATGCCTAACGAAAATATCGAAAGAGCTATTAAACGTGGAACCGGTGAAGCTGATGGAGTCTCTTATGAAGAGCTATCATATGAAGGTTATGGACCGGGAGGAGTTGCAGTTTTAATAGAAGTTTTAACTGATAACAGAAATAGAACAGCCCCGGAGCTTAGAAAAATATTTTCTAAGAGTGGTGGCAATTTAGGTGAAAGTGGTTGTGTCGCCTGGATGTTTGACAAAAGAGGATATTTTATTTTCGTGAAAGCTAAAATCAATGAAGACATTATTGTAGATTTAGCACTTGAGGCAGAAGCAGAAGATGTGAAAAGTGATAATGAAAATATTGAAGTTATCACTTTACCTGAGAATTACGAGAAATTTAGCAATTTGATAAAAGAACAGAATATTGAGTGCTTACTTAGCGAAGTTACATTAATTCCAAAAACCACTGTAGATTTGGAAAGCAAAAAAGCAATGCAAATGCTAAATTTAATGGAACAGTTAGAAGATCAAGATGATGTGCAGAAAGTTTATGCTAATTTTAATATTGCTGATGAAATTATGGAAGAAATATCAGCCAATAAGGATAATTCGTGATTATTTTAGGTATCGATCCTGGACTTGCTAACACCGGTTATGGCTTAATTCAATACGAGAAAAAGAAAATAGAATTAATTGATTACGGATGCGTGTTAACTTACAAGAAAGATACTTTTAGTTTTAGAATAAAAGAAATATATTATAAACTAAAAGAACTTATGGAAAAATATAATCCTCATGAAGTTGTTATTGAGGAAACATTTTTTAATAAGAATGTTCGAAGTGCACTTACGGTCAGCAAGGTTCATGGTATGGTAGCTATAACTGTTGCTCTAATAGGAGTGGAACTTTATGAATACACTCCGTTACAGATCAAGCAAGCTATTGTGGGAAATGGGAGAGCGGAAAAATATCAAGTTCAATCTATGGTAAAAGTCCTGCTCAATTTATCTAAAATTCCTCAACCGGACCATGCTGCAGATGCTTTGGCAGCGGCAATTTGCCATGTGCATACCAAATATTAAA
>CAZXYB010000006.1:2591-16962 GCA_964644855.1 uncultured Atribacterota bacterium
GGAGGTTTAAATTTGATATCTTTTTTAGAGGGAATAGTTGATACAATTGACGTAAATTATCTTGTATTAAATACAAACGGTATAGGATATCAAATTAACATCCCTGCTTATAATAATCTTTCCTTAAAAGCCGGCGATAAGACTAAAATTTATACTTATTTATATTTAAGAGAAGATAAAATAATGCTTTATGGATTTTTATCCAGAAAAGAAGAAGATTTTTTTGCATTGCTGATTAGCACACCGGGAATTGGTCCAAAAGTAGGTTTAAATGTTTTATCTAAAATGACTCCTGATGATTTTGCTAAAGCAATTCTCCAGGAAGATTTAGATTCAATTACGGCGATAGTAGGTATCGGGAATAAGTTAGCTAAAAAAATTGTGTTAGAGTTAAAAGAAAAAATAAGCAAAATCACTTTCCTGGAAACAAGCGTAGAAAAAACTTTCAAATTTGAGAATATAAGTTACGCTATAGATGCCCTTAAAGTGTTAGGTTATACTTACAAAAAAGCAAAGTCTGCAGTGGAAAAAACCCAAGAAAAATTTAAAGGTGAATTAACCGTAGAAGAGTTAGTCCGAGAATCTCTGAAGATTATAGGATAATTATTAATTTTTATTTATTGAAATTATTGGGAGTTTTTGATAATTGTAATTATTTATTTTAAAAATGTTTCATTTTAATATGTAGTCACGGAGTAATAGATGGAATTTAAAGAAAAAGCTATTGATTTAGGATTAAGGAAAGAAGAACCGGATTTAGATATAAACTTAAGGCCTAAATTTTTTAAAGAATTTATTGGACAGGAAAATATTAGAAAAAATTTTAATATATATATAAAAGCTGCCCGAAAAAGAGGAGAACCCATTGATCACATTCTTTTATACGGTCCTCCCGGTTTAGGTAAAACTACCTTAGCTTATATAATATCTAATGAGATGGGAGTCAATATTAAGATGACTTCCGGTCCAGTTATCGAAAGAGCAGGAGATTTAGCAGCTATAATTACTAATTTGCAGGAAAATGATGTTTTATTTATTGATGAAATTCACCGATTAAATCGAGCAGTAGAAGAAATATTATATCCCGCTATGGAAGATTATGAATTAGATATTCTAATCGGCAAAGGCCCAAGCGCTCGTTCCATTCGTATAAGTTTGCCAAAATTCACTCTTATCGGGGCCACAACTCGTACGGGATTAATTACCTCACCCTTGAGAAGCCGCTTCGGAGTTATAACTCGAATTGGTTATTATCAGGAAAATGAACTTGAACAGATAGTAATAAGATCATCCAGGATATTAAAAGTTAAAATAACCGAAGAAGCGGCAAAAAAGATTTCTCTAAGGTCAAGAGGAACCCCTCGTATTGCCAATAGGCTTTTAAGAAGACTTCGTGATTATGCTCAAATAAAGGGCGAAGGAATCATTAACAAAGAAATTGCTGATTATGGTTTAAAAATGATGGAGATTGATGATTTCGGTTTGTGTGGCATAGACAAAAAGTTATTACTTACTATAATAGAAAAATTTTCTGGTGGCCCAGTAGGTCTGCAAACATTAGCTGCTTCAATCAGTGAAGATACGGACACTATTTGCGATGTTTACGAGCCCTATCTTTTGCAAAAAGGTTTTCTTCATCGGACTCCCAAAGGAAGAGTAGTAACGGATTTAACTTATAAATATTTTGGTAAAAAAAGAAAAGACGATAATCAAGGAAAATTGTTATAGAAAAATAACAAATGGCAAAGCTAGAGAATAATTAATATCGCGTATCGGGTATCGAGTTAGGAAAATAGAAGCCAGAAGCTAAATTTAAATCTCATATCTCTTGAAGAAATAGGTAGTCAGTAGCCAGGAGTCAGAATCCATTATCCAGAAGAAAGAAACAAACTAATGTAAAAAAGGGAACATGACAATCTCGTGGAAGAGTGAAAAACAAAAAAACTAAAAGAAAAAAGTATGAAAGAGGTAGAAAATATATTGAAAAAGACAGGTAGAAAAAAATTTTTTTTATTTTTGGGAATATGTATTTTTTTGCTGCTCATATCTGCTAATAATATCTTATCTGCAGAAAAACAGCCAATACTTCGAGTGGGTATATTCTTAAATCAAACCGAGGTTATCATAAGTGCAGATGGTGCTTTTAAAATTTACAATTTAAAATCAAATAGTCTTGTGAGTGAAGAATGCAATAAGACAGTTAAATTATATCCACATGACAAAGGAATAGAGATTTTAGAAAAGGGTGTTTATTCCGGTCCCATAAAAATAATTCCAGTGGGAAACGCCAAAATTATAGTTATGTTTAATGGACAAAAGTATCGCTATCGAGGAAATATAGAGGTAGGTATTAATAAAGAGAATAGAAAATTAAATGTTATCAATATCATTGGTATTGAGAAATATCTTTATGGGGTTTTAAAGAAAGAAATTTCTCCTCGTTGGCCAAAAGAGGCCTTAAGGGCTCAAGCAGTTGCAGCAAGAACTTTTGCTATCTTTAATGTAAATAAATATATTGATAAAGGTTATAATATCTCTGCTTCCACCGATAGTCAAGCTTACGGAGGAGTGAACCATGAAGACCCTTTAACCAATAAAGCTGTTGACGAGACTCGAGGAGTAATTATAACCTTCGAAGGTAAGCCTATCAACGCAGTCTATCATTCTGATAGTGGTGGATATACTGAGGATAGCGAGAATGTTTGGGGGAGTTTTTTGCCTTATTTAAGAAGTGTAGAATCAAAATTTGAAGAAAAAGTTTCTCCTCCGCATCACACATGGTCTTACTCTACAAAGGAAAAAGATTTGGCAGAAAAACTACAAAAACAAGGTTATGAGATAAATTCAGTTGTTTCTATAGAACAAGTTAAAAAAAGTAAAACCGGTAGAACAAGTGAGTTAAATTTTACCACTGGCTATCTTAAGGTTATTAGCATGAAAACTAATGATTTTAGAAGATTAATAGGGACAGACTTGATTAGGAGTACACTTTTTAATATTGAAACAATCGGGAAAGAATCGAATATTACGGAAGATGCAGAAGATAAAAAGGAAATTAAGGAAAAAGAAGAGCAAACAGAGTCAATAAAGGAAATTCTAGAACAAAAGAAAGATTGGACTATTAAAGAGCTACTTGAATTAATGAAGAAAAATAAAGAAGAAAGGGGAAAGGAAAAAGAAGAGCAAGTACCTAAAGTAGAAATCGTGAAATCAAATATTCCCCTAACCTTTATATTTTCTGGTTCAGGGAATGGACATGGGGTTGGAATGTCCCAATGGGGTGCGTACGGTATGGCACTTGAAGGGTACAGATATCAAGATATTTTAAAATATTATTATCAAGGAATAAATATTACAAAAAAATATTAAAAATAAAAAGAAGAGAGAAAAATGAAATTAGATGAATTTGATTATTACCTTCCTTCGGGTTTTATTGCCCAAAAACCGATTAAACCAAGAGATCATAGCCGCTTGATGGTTCTGAATCGATCCAAGAGTGAAATTCAAAACAAATTATTTAAAGATATTAAAGATTTCCTTAGAAAAGGTGATCTTTTAGTTTTAAACAATACTAAAGTTTTGCCAGCAAGGTTATATGGCTTTAAAGAGAAAACTAAGGGAAAGGTGGAAGTTTTACTTCTTAAATTTATAGAGGACAAAAGTTGGGAAGTGTTAGTAAGGCCGGGGAAGATTGTTCATACAGGTACCAAAATAATTTTTGGGTCTGAATTAGAGGGGATAGTGAAGGGTAAAAATGAAGAAAAGGGTAGTTATCTTATCCATTTTAATTATAAAGGTAATTTTAAAGAGATATTAAATAAAATAGGACAAATGCCTACCCCACCTTATATTAAAGAAGAATTAAAGACCGGAAATGACTATCAAACGGTTTATGCTCTTCATGATGGCTCAATTGCTGCTCCTACTGCCGGACTTCATTTTACCAAATCTTTACTAAAAGAACTTACTCAAAAAGGAATTGAAATAGTATATTTAACTTTACATGTCGGGCGAGGAACTTTTGAACCTATAAGAGTTTCAAAAGTAGAAGATCATAAAATGGATTCAGAGTTTTATTCTATTTCTTCTGAGGTTGCTAAAAAAATTAATCAAGCTCATAGTACTAAAAAAAGGCGGGTTATTTCGGTAGGGACTACCACAACTCGCAGTCTGGAATCTGCTTTTAATTTTGATCAAGGTGGAATTGTAAGCGGCAGTAATTGGAGCGATATATTTATCTATCCCGGATATAAATTTAAGGTAATAGATGTGTTAATTACTAATTTTCATCTCCCTCAATCGACCCCTTTAATGCTTGCTTCTGCTTTTGCCGGAAAGGATTTTATCTTTAATTCTTATCAAGAAGCAATAAGAGAGAAGTATAGATTTTACAGTTTTGGAGATGCGATGATTATTGTATAGTCGTTAGTCATCAGTGAATAGTCGTTAGCAAAGAGAAAATACAGAGAATAAATATACATATATATTAGTATAAAGCGTATAGCGTATAGCGTTTAGCATATAGATGTGGGATGTAGATACAAGTAATGAGGAATTAGTAATGAGTGATAAAGAAAACAGTATTGGGTGAAAAGCAATGTCGAGTATATAATGAAAAAATAAGATGCGGGCTTGAATTGCAAGGAGAAGTAGTCATTTGTAGTGACAGACCTTGTGTCTGTCCGTAATAGAAGAAAAAAATAAAACGTAAAAGATGCAAGATAAATCAGTTATTAGAAAAATTAGAAATGTAGGGGCGTATTGCATACGCCCTGTTAGCTAAAAAATAAATTATAAGATTAAGACGGTGAGAACTTTTGACAATTAAATTTGAAGTGCTAAAAGAGTCTAAAAATACTAGGGCAAGATTGGGAAAGTTAATTACCCCTCACGGTGTAATTGACACCCCGGTATTTATGCCAGTGGGTACTCAAGCTACAGTAAAAGCAATGACCCCTCGAGAATTAGAAGATTTGGGTATTCGGATTATTTTAAGTAATTCTTATCACTTATATTTAAGGCCTGGGCATAATTTGATTGCTCAAGCAGGCGGGCTGCATAAGTTTATGGGCTGGAAAGGAGCTATTTTAACTGATAGTGGAGGTTTCCAGATTTTTAGTTTAGGAAAACTAAACAAGATAAGTGATGAGGGAGTATCTTTTAACTCTCATATTGATGGTTCAAAACATTTTATAAGTCCTGAAAAGGCGATGGAGATTCAAATGGCTTTAGGTTCTGATATTGCTATGGCTTTTGATGAATGCGCTCCTTATCCTTCTGGCAAATACCATGTAGAAAAAGCTGCCCAAAGAACCATTCACTGGGCTAAAAGGTGTAAAGAAGCACATCATAGTTCCAGCCAGAGTTTATTTGGAATTGTTCAGGGAGGTGCTTTTAAAAACTTGAGAATTGAAAATGCTAACAAGTTAGTAAAATTAGATTTTCCTGGTTATGCAATAGGGGGGTTAAGCGTAGGTGAACCAAAATTTTTAATGTATGAAGTTTTGGATTACACAGTCCCTTGTTTACCAATTGATAAACCTCGATATTTAATGGGAGTGGGAGCTCCCCAGAGCATATTAGAAGGAGTCATAAGAGGGATTGATATGTTCGATTGTGTTTTGCCTACCAGAAATGCTAGAAATGGTTCGTTATTTACTTCATCTGGTAAGTTGTCTATAACTAACGCTAAATATAAGGATGACTTTACGCCTTTAGATAATAAATGTGAGTGTTATACCTGCCAGAATTTTACCAAGGCCTATCTACGTCATCTATATATGTCTAAAGAGATACTTGCTTCGATTTTAGGGACCATTCACAATCTTTATTTTATGTCTTCTTTAATGAAAAATATAAGATTAGCTTTAGTGGAAGGTAGATTATTAGAATACAAAGAAGAATTTATTGCAAATTATTTAGATTAATTGATTAAAAATTATTTGCTAAATAGAATAAAATTATGTATAATTTAGAAGTATTTTTTAAAATTAAAAAAGAAAGGTGTGATCGTAAAAAATGGAAGCTCTTCAACAATTTTTACCCCTTATTGTTATATTTGGTATATTTTATTTTATTCTTATTCGTCCACAGCAACAAAAACAAAAAAAACATAAATTAATGCTGGATAGTGTGCAAAAAGGGGATAAAGTAGTTACTATTGGGGGTATATACGGAATAATCAGAGATATCAAAGGCGATACTTTAACCCTGGAGATTACCAAAGATGTAGTTATAAATACTACGCGTAATGCTATCGGGACAAAAAGGGAGAAATAATACCGCAAAGTATTTTTTAAAAAGCAAGAAAATATATAGAGATATAAATAATGATAATAATTTAAAGGCAGGTATTTATTTTGTACCTGCCTTTAAATTTTAGTATATTAGCTAAAGAAATATATTTTCAAGTATTTTAGAGTAAACTTTAGTGGGGTAACTAGGTAGAAAGGAGAATGCTACTTTTTCTATTTTTTCTTTCGCTTTCCTCACTCGATACTATATTTTCAAGTATTTTCGTTGACAAAGAAAATACTATAATATTATAATGATAAGGTTAAAAAGATATTGTAGTAATATAAAGTAAAAAAGACATAAAAGGTAAGAAAAATTAGAAAGAGAGGATTTTTATATGAATTGGACTAAAACCTTAAGGATAGCCAGTGTCTTTGTAGTAATTTTTATTGCACTTATATTATCGTTTCCTCTTAACGAGAAGATAAATTTGGGATTAGATTTACAAGGAGGTTCTCACGTTATCTTAGAGTGTGTTGATACTCCTAATGCAGTAGTAGACAATGATGCGGTAAACAGAGTATTAGAAATAATAAGAAACCGTATTGACCAATTAGGAGTTTCGGAACCAGTAATTCAGAGACAAGGTACAAATCGTATCTTAGTTCAGTTACCTGGCGTGGAAGATCCGGAGGCAGCTGTAGAATTAATTGGCAAAACCGCTCTTTTGGAGTTTAAAAACGAAGAAGGAGAAACTCAGCTAACCGGAGCCCATTTAGTCTCCGCTAAATCATCCTTTGATCAATTTAGTCGATCTACTGTTTTAATTGAATTTGATAAAATTGGAGCAAAAGAATTTGGAGAAGCCACTAAAAAGAGCGTGGGGAAAGTTTTAGCTATTAGTTTGGACGGGAAAGAAATATCTGCTCCTGTAGTCCAGGAACCAATTCTCGACGGAAAAGCTCAGATTACCGGGAAATTTACCGTAGATAGCGCAAAACATTTAGCTTTACTTTTGCGGTCTGGTGCTCTCCCGGTAAAAGTTGAAATTTTGGAAAATAGGTCAATTGGACCAACTTTAGGAAGAGACTCTATCTCCAAAGGGGTAAAAGCCGGGATAGTAGGATTGATATTAATTTTACTCTTTATGTTAATTTACTATAAAGGGTTTGGATTAATAGCAGATTTTGCTTTGGTTGTATGTATGGTAATAATTGTGGGAGCCTTAGCAGGTTTAAGGGCGACTTTAACTTTACCCGGAATAGCTGGAATGATTCTTACTATTGGTATGGCAGTAGATGCAAATATCCTGATATTTGAGAGAATAAAAGAAGAATTAAGGTTGGAAAAAACTTTTCGGGCTTCTATTGATGCAGGTTTTAACAAGGCTTTTCGTACAATATTTGATGCCAATGTTACTACTTTAATTGCAGCTCTTGCCTTATTTTATTTTGGCTCAGGACCAATCAAGGGATTTGCGGTTACTTTGAGTATAGGTATTTTAGCTAGCATGTTTACCGCGATTGTAGTAACCAAGATTATTTTAGAATTAGTAGCTACTAAGTTTAGTTCCAAAGCTTTATTATAGACATAATTAAGGAGGATATATTTAAATGGACCTAATTGGAAAAAAGAAGTTTAATTTTATCAAAAAGAGACGAATAGCATATATTATTTCTGCAGTTATTGTCCTGGTTGGTTTAATTTCAATTATTTTTCAAGGGTTTAATCTTGGAATTGATTTTGCCGGAGGGACTTTAATTCAAATAAGATTTGATAAATCAGTTTCCACTGCCGAAGTTCGAAATGTTTTAAGCGAATTTAATTTAAGCCAAAGCACTATTCAAAATTTATCAGAGAATGAATTTGTAATACGGACAGAAAGGATTAATTCAGAGCAAAGGAAGGGAATATTATCAGCTTTTAGAGAGAATTTAACTGATTTAGAGATATTGCGTGTAGAGACAGTAGGACCAGTTATCGGAGATAACTTAAAAAAGTTAGCCTTTTATGCTTTACTTTTTGCTTTTATAGGAATCATTCTATACATTACTATGAGGTTTGAATTTAAGTTTTCTATTATTTCAATATTAGCCCTTTTGCATGATACCTTAATTGTTTTAGGAATTTTTTCTTTGTTACAGAAGGAGATAACTATTTCGATAATAGCAGCAGTTTTAACTATAATAGGATATTCTCTAAATAATACAATAGTAATTTTAGATAGACTTAGAGAAAATATTAAATTTAAAACCAGAGAACTGTTTGAAAATTTAATAAATATGAGCATTAATCAGTCTCTGTCCAGAACGATAAATACAGCTTTAACTACTATTATTCCCATTTTAACCTTATATTTTTTTGGGGGGAATATACTTTCTGATTTTGCTTTAGCGTTGCTTTTAGGAATGATTGCCGGCACTTATTCTTCAATATTTATTGCTAGTCCTTTATTATTAGAGTGGAATAAAATATTTAAGATACACCAAAAAGGTATTAGGATTACCGGTAAAAAAGGTAAAAAGTAGATTCAAACAAAATAGGAGATAAAAATGTCTGGATTTAACCTGTTTGGGAAGACCCTCCTATTTTTTGGAATAGTATTGATTATTTTAGGAACTATATTTTTGTTGATGGGAAAGTTGCCTTTTTCTGGTAGATTACCCGGCGATATAGTAATCCAAAGAAAAAATATGGTCTTTTACTTTCCTTTAGGAGTATGTATTTTAGTAAGTATCATTTTAACTATTATTTTTCGAATTTTTAGGCATTGATAAAAAGAACGAAAAATTAAAAACGTAAAACTATATTCGTATATGGTATATCGTATATAGCGAAAAACGAAAAGCGCAAAATTTAAAATTTAAATATCTAGTAATGTATATTTAGTTTAACATATCTTATCTCGTATACTATATAGTAAAAATAAAAAACTAAAGAAACAAAAACAGAACTTAAAATTTAAAATTTAATAAAAAGTTTTGAATTTTGAATTATGGTTTTTAGCTTTTTGCTTTAAGTTTTTAGCTTGTCATAATGTACGAAACACGAGAAAGGAGTGTAGATAAAATAGAGTGGCACATATCAAAAGAAGATAAGAAGTTACAATCAGAGTTATCTAAAGGATTAAATATTTCTCCAATTTTAGCTCAATTACTAATAAACAGAGAAACAAAGGAAGTTCCGAGTGCTAGAAAATTCTTAAAAGCAGATCTTAAAGATTTGAGAGATCCTTATATCTTTCAAGATATGGAAAAAGCTGTTGAGAAAATACTAAGAGCGATAAATAACAATGAAAGAATATTAATCTACGGAGATTACGATGTCGATGGCCTAACCAGCGTTGCCTTATTGTTTACGATTTTGAGAAAGTTTACTACTAATTTATATTACTATATACCTAATCGCTTTCAAGAGGGATATGGGCTAAATGAAGAAGCAATAGATATCCTATTTAAAAATAATATTAAATTAATCATTACCGTTGATTGCGGAATTAATTCCATTTCTGAAATAGAAAAAGCAAATAATTATAGTATAAATGTTATAGTTACCGACCATCATCAACCCCGAAAAAGCCTTCCTTCTGCACTAGCAATTATAAATCCCAAATGCGATACAAATTATCCTTTTAAGGAATTGGCAGGAGTGGGAGTAAGTTTTAAAGTAGCCCAAGCCCTATATTCAAAATTAAAAAAAAACCAGGATGATTTATGGAGTCTACTTGATTATGTTGCATTGGGGTCGATTGCTGATTCCGTTCCTTTTATCGATGAAAATCGTATCCTAATCAAATACGGATTAAGAGCACTTAATCAAACCAATAAAGAAGGTTTGAAAGCGTTAATAATGGAGAGCGGAGTAAATTATGGTAATTTAGGTACCAAAGAAGTTAATTTTGCCCTTGCTCCCCGAATAAATGCAGCAGGAAGATTAGGTGATCCTAAATTAGCCTTGGAATTATTGCTTACTGATTCTGAATATAAAGCTAAATATTTATCCCAAAAATTAAGTGAAATAAACAAACGTAGGCGGGAAATCGGAGATAATATTTTAAAGGAAGCCAGGAAATTTGCTTCTATACAAGTAAAAGAAGAAGATAATAAAGTATTGGTTCTTGAATCAGAAAATTGGAATCAAGGAGTAATCGGCATAATAGCCTCCAGATTAGTAGATGAATTTAATCGTCCTGCAATTATTATTTCTAAAAAAAATGGAATAGCAAAAGGTTCGGGAAGGAGTATTAAAGGTTTTCATTTATATAACGTTTTGGAATCGTGTCAGGATATTTTAATAAATTTTGGTGGCCATGAATTAGCGGCAGGAATTACTATGGAATCTAACAAAATTCCTGAGTTTAAATTAAGGATAAATGAAATATCTCAAAATTTCATTAAAGAAGATGATCTAAGTCCAGAATTAAAAATAGACACTCAGATTTCACTAAGCGATATTAATTTTGGCCTGATAAAGGATATTAGTGTTCTAGAGCCGTTTGGAATTGGGAACCCTCAACCTGTCTTTTGTAGTTACAAAAACATAATATCTGATTGGAGACTGGTTGGTGGAAAGAGGGAGCATTTAAAAATAAAAATTAAGGGAGAGAACAGAACATTAGAAGGGATAGGATTTAAATTAAGCAAAATCGGAAAGCAAATATTCTCTGAAAACAAAGTGGTAGATTTAGCTTTTAATATCGAACTAAATAAGTGGAATGGAACGGAAAATCTTCAATTAAATATAAAAGATATAAAAACTATTTTTTAGGAGGCAGATAAAAGTGATAGATTTAAAAGAAAAAATTAGAAATATTCCGGATTTTCCGGTGAAAGGCATCCAATTTAAAGATATTACTACCTTATTAAAAGATAAAGAAGCATTTAAATTTAGTATTGATGAGATAACTAAGCATTGTAGTGAATACCAAATTGATTATATTGCGGGAATTGAAGCTCGTGGTTTTATTATAGGTGCCCCAGTAGCCTATCAATTAGGAGTAGGATTTTTACCCATAAGAAAACCAGAGAAATTACCGAGTGAAGTGGAGAGAGTATCTTACCAATTAGAGTATGGAGAGAATATATTGGAAATGCATAAAGATTCCATAAATAATGGAGATAAAGTTATGGTCGTTGACGATCTTTTAGCTACAGGAGGTACCACTGCTGCAGTATTTGAACTAATTGAAAAATTAGGAGGGAAGGTTGTGGGTTCTTCCTTTATAATTGAACTTGAATTTTTAAATCCTCGGGAGAAATTAAAAGGATATGATATATTTTCTTTGGTTCGGTATAATTAATTAGCATCTCGTATCTCGTGAATCGCATCTCGCATATTAGCGTAGAGCGTGCAGCGTTTAGCGTATAGGTGCGGGTAATAAGTGTAAGGAAAATACAAAATACAAGACATATTAGTTGTTAGTTTTAAATACGTTTTTTAGTTATCATTATATAACTAAAAGCTAAAAGCGAAAAACCATAATTCAAAACTCAAAACTTTTTTCTCGTATCTTGTGTAGCGTATTGTGATATTAGCATATAACATATAGTTTTTAGAGTAGGGGGCGGATTTATCGAACCCCTTGCATTTCTTTTTTGGCTATATACTCGATACTCAATACTATATACTGTTTTTCTATACACTACCCGCTGTACGCTATACGCTAATTTAATACTAACGACTATTCACTGTTCACTATCGACTAATAAAGAAGGTGGGGTTATTTCTCAATTAACTTTAATAAGATATATTTTAAAAAGAATATCCCGATATGCTCCTCAAGCTGATTTGGGCTTAGTAAAAAAAGCCTACAGATATTCTGCAAAAGCCCACCGGAAACAAAAGAGGTACTCTGGAGAAGCTTATATTTCGCATCTTTTGGAAGTAGCTAAAATATTAGCTGATTTAGAACTTGATATGATTACCATTTCTGCGGGGATTCTACATGATGTAATAGAGGATACTAACACCCCATTATCTACAATTAAAGAAGAGTTTGGCGAAGAAATAGCAATGTTGGTTAATGGTGTCACGAAATTAAGTAAAATATCTTTTAAAACACGAGAAGAGCAGCAAGCCGAAAATTTTCGTAAAATGTTTTTGGCTATGGCAGAAGACGTAAGAGTTATTTTAATAAAATTGGCAGATCGCTTGAATAACATGAGGACTCTGCAATATATACCACCTCACAAGAGAGTAAAAATAGCCCGGGAAACACTGGAAATTTATGTACCTATCGCCAATAGGTTAGGTATTTCCAGGGTTCAGTGGGAGTTAGAAGACCTTTCTCTGCATTATTTAGAGCCAATGAAATATAGAGAGGTGGTTAATAGAATTGCAAAAAATCGCCTGGAAAGAGAAAGTTATGTAGAATCGATAAAAGCGATTATAACAAAAGAGATACAAAAGGTAGAAATAAAGGCGGAAATTCAAGGTCGTCCAAAAAATATCTATAGTATTTACAAAAAGATGGAGAAGGGGAAAAAAGATTTTTTCCAGATATATGATTTAATTGCAATTAGGGTAATTTGCAACTCTATCAGGGATTGTTATGCGGTTTTGGGATTATTACATTCAATTTGGAAACCCATGCCCGGTAGATTTAAGGACTATATTGCTATGCCCAAATCGAATATGTATCAGTCTTTACACACCACAGTGATAACTCCCAAAGGTGAACCTTTAGAAATACAAATTCGCACCTGGGAGATGCACAAAACTGCTGAATACGGAATAGCTGCTCATTGGAAATATAAAGAAAAAGTTGATTTAAAAAAGGATAAGAAATTAGAGGAAAGACTTTCCTGGTTAAGACAGATATTAGAGTGGCAGAAAGATTTGAAAGATCCTAAAGAATTTATGGAAAACTTAAAAATAGGTCTTTTTCAGGATGAAGTTTTTACCTTTACTCCCAAAGGAGATGTAAAAATATTACCTTCAGGTTCTACTCCGATTGATTTTGCATATCTTATTCATACAGATATAGGGCATAGTTGTGTAGGGGCTAAGGTTAATAAGAAAATAGTGCCTTTGGATTATAAATTAAAGAGTGGAGATATTTTAGAAATATTAACTTCCAAATCAAGCCGAGGCCCTAGTAGAGATTGGCTGAAGATAGCCAAAACATCAGGGGCAAAAAATAGGATTAGAATCTGGTTTAAGAAGGAGATGAGGGAGGAAAATATTCAAAAAGGTAAGGACCTTTTTGAAAAAGAGATGGAAAAATATAAGATTAAAACCTCTCCTGAGCTTACTAAAAAATTAAAAGAAGTGACAATTGAATTAGGTTTTACCGAATCGGAATCAATGTTTGAAAATATTGGATATGGAAAGCTAACCCCCTATCAGGTTTTATCTAAAATAATTCCTCAAGAAAAAATATCTCCAGTTATTCCCTTGGTAAAAGTAAAAAAAAGAATTGATCAAGGCATTAGAGTTCAAGGGATTGATGATGTTATGATAAGATTTTCTCGTTGCTGTAATCCGGTTCCCGGTGATGAAATAATTGGTTACATTACCAGAGGGAGAGGCGTATCTATACATAAGGCAGATTGTACTAATATTAATTTTATTTCTGCAGAAAAAGATAGGTTGGTTAAAGTGGAATGGATAAAGACAGAAGAGCTGTTTTATCCGATAAAGATAAAAGTAGTAGCAGATGACCGCCCAAATTTAGTATCCGATATTTTGTTAATTTTTTCAAGCCTTAAGATTTCAGTTAATGCTATACACGCAGTAACTGACGGGAATAACGTTGCTAATATAGATGTAATTCTTTCAATCAATAATCTTAGTCAAATTCAAGAAGCAATAAAAAAAATGAATAAAGTAAAAGGCATATTAACTATAAAAAGAATAAAAACATTTTAAACAATGAATAGGAAAAAGGATATTTTGTTCGGAGGAATAAACAATTGAGAGCAGTAGTACAGAGAGTAAAAAAGGGGTCAGTAGAGACTGAAAAAAAAGAAATAGGAAAGATAGAAGAGGGCTTGGTAGTCCTATTGGGGGTAGGTCAGAAAGATGCAGAAAAGGATGCAGAATACCTAGCCGAAAAAATAGTAAATTTACGTATATTTGAAGACAAAGGAGGAAAGATGAATCTTTCCGTGAAAGATATAAATGGCCAGATTTTAGT